>JASLCW010000324.1 GCA_030151765.1 Marmoricola sp. | reverse complement strand
CCAGCAGCGGACCCATCGCCGACTCGGCAGCCACACCCTTGGACGTCAGCGACTCCAGGTCACCGAGTAGCGATCCCATGCCGCCCGGAGAGAGGACTCCACCGAAGCCGGTCCCGATGCTGACATGCCGGTCACGGGTTGCACGATCAGCCAGGACATCGAAGGCGACCAGTTGAGCCTCAGCGCCACCCGCGTCCACGTCGACATGCACCGAGGGAGACTCGGCCCGCACCTTGTCGAGCCGTGCCGCGAACGTGTCCAGCTTCGCGTCCGCCTCGGTCGTGTCCAGCTCGACCTTGACGAAGGCATTGCGAATCTGAGCCCGAAGCTTCTCAGCCCACCCAGAGGCATCCGGGACGACATCGACGGAAACGGAACCGACGCTAGACATGGGAGCCTCCTGCGAGCTCGGGCGGACAATTGCAGAACCGGTTCCCGCACGGCTCAGGATCGAGTTCGGTGAGTACGTCGTTCTCGTCGAGCAGCCACCGACGAACGTTGTCCGGATCCGAGCGATACACGTAGGGATCGGCCGCCTGGGGCCCATACGCGTGGTAGAACGCATGGAACATCGACGCCGTACTCAGCACGATCGGCCCCGACTTGAGACTGGCCGCATGGTCATGAAGGGCGCCACCGCCCGAGGCCGGGAAGCTCTCGGCGAGCCAGCGAGCCCGGTCGATCAGCGCGCGCCGGAGTTCGGGCCGCCGGGCGCCGCGCTTGGTTGCGGACCTGGCCATGTCAGCCGATCCCCGAGTGGCTGCGGTGGTGCTTCATCATCCCGCCGCGCCGACCAGCTTCCGCGACGGTCATCGGCGCTCTCGGCGAGGACTGGCTCATGGCCGGGTCGGTGAATCCGAGCTTCAGCAGCGCCTGACGGATCGCACCGCGTGACGCGCGCGCTTCGGCGATCATCGGGTGACTCACGGGTTGACCCTGGCTTCCGCTCACGACCATCTCACCGCGCTGCCGGGCCGCATCAAGCTCGACCTCGATCGCACTGAGCGTGTCTGCCTCATGACAGGCGTCAGCCAGGAGCCGCCGCTCGCGGGCATCAGGAAGCATGTCGTCGTCAGCCCACTGTGTTGCGATCGAGATCCACAGGTCGCGGCCTGCGGCCTGCAAGCCCTTCGGCGTAGGTGTCAGCTTCATGGGCGCTCATTTCCCCTCTGCAGCCAGGTGAGGTCGAGCAAAATCGGGAGTCGGCCTAGCGCTAACCAGGCTGGGAGCCGGTACACGGCATCGCAAGGACGGCACCCCGGGGTGGGGGTCCTTAGGGGTGGGTGGTCGCACGCTGCTCGACGTCGCCGATCGGGTCACGGCTAGGCCAGGCGTGTGGAGATGTGCGAGCGATCCCGCACGCCGTGCGCTGGTCACCGCTCTCCCCTGACGCTGCCCAATGCTGCCGCCTTCTCGCGGATGCTGTTGCTGATGCGCTGCTGCTGGTACTGATCAGCACTCGTGCGCCGTGGCGCTGTACCAGCCCTGAGTCCCTCGACGGTCCGCATGGCGTCATCGAGCACGGCGTTGTAGAGCCCGCTCGCTTCGGCGCGGTCCATCAGTAGCCCCGGGTGCGCTGGATGCGGGCCGCCGTGGATGCCTCGATGCCCTGTTCGAGGCGCACCAGCTCGTCGACCTCCTGCGGCTTGGGCAACCGGTCGAACGCCTTGTGGTCCCACATCCCATCGAAGCCACTGCTGGCCACCGCCGACTGGAGTCGAGCGAGCTCGTCGAGCTGGCCGCTGATCCCCATCTTGTCGGTCCACCAGCGCACGACCTGGCCCCGACCGGCATCCACTGCCGCAGTCAGGACCGCGCGACGAAGGGTGTCGTCGTCGAACTTCTCCGCGTCCAGGAGCATCCCCGAGAGCGTGTTCGGGTCGTAGCCTGCGCGCGACGTGGAACTGAGGGTCGGCGACTCGTAGGTGTCCGGGACATCGGCCGCTGCCCGCGCCTTCTCCAGTGCCACCCGGAAGGCTTGCTGCATGACCGCGGCGTCCGCCGGAGATGCGTCGGCCGGAATGTTGGGACCGATCGGCACAGTGCGCTCGAGCACCGCGATCCGAGCCCGACGGGCAGTCTGTAGCTGCTGCCACAGTGCCGAGATCTGCTCGTTGGCCGTGTTCCAGGCCGTCGTGATGGTCTGCGCGACGGCGAGGTCGGACAAGCGGACGTCCATCCGCGTGGCCTTGCAGGTGGCCTCGAAGTCGGCGCGGATCTGCATCGCCTGCAGTGTCCAGGTGTCCTGCCCGGCTCCCGGGAACGGTTGGTTCGGACTGAAGGTCATCGGTGGTTCCTCTCCACGATCAGGGCCTCGATGTCTCGGGCCCGCCATGCGTTTCGTGCTGCCGGCTCGATGCCTGCCTCAGCAGCGAGCCGGCGAGCTTGGCGATCTCCGACTCGGAGCCGTTCAGCCATCTCGCGAGTGCTCAGCAGCTCCGATATCAAGCCTGTGGCCATGTCCGCGGATGTCCTAGAAAGATGTCCGCGCGCGGACATTTCTCGTGCCTCGTCCCTCGTTTGGGCAGCCGTCACATCCCGCAACATCTCGGCCACAGCGACGATGTGGCGCGGGACCGCTCGGCCGTCGAGCTTGCGTTGACCCAGGTCGCGCCGAACCAGATCCCACAGGTACACGACATCGCGACCCGCCACCAACAGCACGGGCTCGTCGATCAGGAAGCTCACCGCCATCGCCACCACCCCCAGCAGCGGACCCAGCGCGACCTGGAGGCAACCACGCTCATCGCGACACCTCCTGCATCTCGCAGGTGGTGCACGTCGTGGCGTCGATCAGCTTGGCCGCGGCGTCGAGCTCCGCACTACACGTCAAGCAGCGACGAGCAGCGAGTGCGCCGCCGGCGCACTCCTCGTGTGTCTCGTTGTCGGCAGTGAGTGCGCCGCGCGCCCCTAAAGGCGCACTGGCGCACTGAAACTCTGTGCGCCCGGCGAACTGCGGCGCACTGCGGCGCACTGAGTGAAGTGTGGAGTTCTTCCTCCCCGGTTGGGTCTCGATCAAGCCGTCGCGGATACCGATCTTCAACGCTCGTCGGATGTCGTTGCGGGCGTGCCCTGAGTTCTGCATCGACATCTCGACGGCGCGCCCCGACAGCGGCTCGGTAGCGATCTGAAGAACGTCGAGAACATCCTCGAGTGCCCGGCGACCACCCGCGTCTCTCCTGGTGCCTTCACTGCGGCTCAGGTGCCGCGTGTTCGGATCGAACGTCACCGCACCCTCAAGCACGTCGACATCGCGGCCGTAGGCCGAGAAGTACCGCGGAGCTGCCGGGTCCGGCTCTTCACCGGCCGGAGGTTGTTCGCGGACCAGTCGCCACTCCACGTCGGGCCAGTCACGCAGGCGAGAGTCACCCCGGGAGCGTTCCCCGGAGTGGCCCATGTGGTGAACCACCACCGCTTCGTCAACGCCGGCCTGGTGCAGCAGAGCATCGAAGGCGGTCAGGAACTTGCCGCTGTCCTTGTCCTCAGACAGCCCCAGAGCATCGAGCACCGGGCGCAGGCAGTCGAAGATCACCAGGCCGGCGTTGGCCGAGCGCAGATGATCGGCCCACGCAGCCCGCGTGTATGGGTCTATGAGGTTGAACTTCCCGACCTGACCCCGCAGCACCACCACACGCACGATCTCCGGCCGCCCGATGCCCTGATCGGCCAACCACCGGCGCAACTGCCCGCGGCTCATCTCGTTGTCGATCACCACGACCGTGCGGCCATCCTCGAGCGGCTCGATCGCGAACTCATCGAGGAACGGCGTCCCGTCGGCCAGCGAGCGGACCAGGTTGTCGCGCATCGTCGTCTTCCCGGCCTTGAACTGCGCGGCCAGCAAGGCGCGGGCACCCGTCGGCAGCAGGCCGGCGATCCGGAACCGCACCGGCTCCTCAGGCTCAGCCAGCAGGTCGACGAGCGGCACCAGTTCCGGCAGCGGATTCCGCGGCTCGTCCTCATCCGGTGGCGGTACGAACGGATCGGGATACTCCTGACCGAAGACGCTCATGAGACATCACCAGCCTCGAAGAGCTGGCCCTGCCGGGCGTCCTCGATGACAACCGGGATGTTGCGATGTTCGAGGTAGGCGACCAGGTCAGCGAGTCGCCGATAGTCCGCGGTCCACCCAGATCCACCGATGAAGATCGGCTTGATCCCGGCTTCGCGCATCAGATCAACCGCCCGCCAGCCCTTCGCAGAGAACGTCCATCCGTCGACCGCGACCGTCACCGTGATGCGGTTGCGGCTCACCACGGCGACACCTGCGAGTACGACGGCCGACCGGCGTACCCCTCGCCACGAAGAGCCTTCGTCCATGCCTCGACGGCTAGTGCGGAGCCATGCACGTCGAGGTGAATGTGTGGCACGTACTGCGCGATCAGCGGGATCACATGCATGTTCACGAACTGCCGATCACCGACGTACAGGATCACCCGCATCCCATCCGGGACCCCGTAGAGCGACCCGACCGCATCACGATCCCGCGCCTCGGAGTCCCGACGCAGATCAAGCTCGATGGTTCCGGTGATCATCGGTCACCGCCAAGCTGCAGGTACGACTTGCCGTCGAGTCCATCGATGCGAGACGTAGCGAGTGCTACATTAGGCTCGTCGCCCGCCAGTGACACTTGAGCCGTCCGGTTGCCCGCCGGGCGGTTTCTCTGTGGGTCAGACATCGCGACCACCGCCGTTCGCGGTGGGGATCGGACGGAGGAGGTTCTCGAGGTCCTGCCGGTTGATTCGGATCAGGCGCGATCCTTGGATGCGCCGCGCAGGGAGCACGCCGTCCGCGATGTACTTGCGGATCGTGCGTTCGGCTACGCCGATGTGTTCGGCGGCCTCAGCTTTGCTGAGCCATGCGGGTGGGGTCTTGTCCATCGCGATCTCCTTCGAAATCACGAACGCCGAGCCACGAACGGACTATCTGAGTCCTAGTTCGTTGCTCGGCGGTAACTGGCGCGCTCCTGGCGCGCTCGCCCTTCCGACCCATCGCCTACTTCACTTCGCCCTGACCCTCCTGGAGCCTTCGCGATGCTTCTCGGCAATGGCGTCCCGATCCTTCGGGCGGTGTCGCCGCGAGACCTGCTCGCAGACTCCGCGCCTGGCGGAGTTCTCCGACGCCGACCGGGTGTTCAGGCTGGCACTCGATGTTCTGTCGTTACTGACATCAACAGGCTAGCAACGGTATTCGACAGGCAACGAGAACGACTCGCCGTCAGTTTGCTGGCGCACCACCGCCGGGCTGCGCCAGCTCTGACAACCTCTTCGCGATCTCCTGGTCGCGCTCTGCGGCCGCGTGCTGGTACCTCAACGCTGCCGCCGGTGTCGCGTGCCCGAGTCTGCCCATCAGTTCGGCCAGCGTCGCGCCTGTCTGGGCAGCTAGGACAGCGCCAGTGTGGCGCAGATCGTGAAACCGCAGATCCTCGCGTCCTGCTGTTCGCCGGGCCTCGTACCAGCCCCATCCCCCGCGCTTCACGCTCCCGTCCTTCGCGAGAACCGCGGCCTTGCCGTAGAAGGTGCTCGGGGCCAGGTGCTCACCGGTAGCGGTCGCGAACAGGCGCCCGTTCTTCCCGGGGGCCGTGTGCTCGAGCAGGTGCGTGCGGACCATCGCCATCAGATGCGGCGGGATCGCCACGTCCCGCACGCCGGCCTCCGACTTCGGAGCCTTGGTGATGACGCCAGCCGACTTGGACCGCACAACTCCGCGACGCACTCGCAGTACGCCGTTCTTCGCATCGACGTCTCCCCGACGAAGCTCGGCCAGCTCCCCGAACCGGAGCGC
>JASLCW010000315.1 GCA_030151765.1 Marmoricola sp. | reverse complement strand
GCGCTGCTGATCGCCCTCGTGCTCCTCGGGGCGGACCACCCGCTCTCATGGGCACAGGGCAGCGCCTTCGGCCTCGTTCTCGTTGTGTGGCTGGCGATTCGTGCCGAACGCGATGTCGCATCGGCGCTGGGTCGCGGCCTTTGGATGCGGGTCGTGCTCGGTGGCGCGATGCTCGGTGCGGGTGCCGTCGTGGCCGTCACAGTGGCGGGACCCGTCGCCGGCGGCAATACCCGCGAGGTGCTCCGCGACCACGTCGTACCTCCCTTCGACATCGGGCAGTACCCGAGCCCGCTGGCGGGATTCCGGCAGTTCACCAAGCAGAAGGTGCCGACGGCGGCGAACGCCCACGACAAGCTGCTCCTCACCGTCAAGGGCCTGCCCGACGGCAGCCTGATGCGCTTCGCCAGCCTCGATCGGTATGACGGCACCGTGTGGGGCGCCTCCAACGGCGGTTCACCCGGCGGCATCGACAGCACTTTCCAGCACGTCGGCAGCGCGATCGAGAATCCCATCAAGGGAAGGGCGGTGGAGGCGACGGTGACGATCGAGGCGGGCTACGCGGACCGCGCGGCCTTCGGTGTCTGGCTGCCGGTCGTCGGTGCCCTCCGCTCGCTCGACTTCGCCGGCCCCAATGCTTCGGCGAACGCAGAACGCTTCCGCTACAACCTCGCCGCCGAGACCGGCGTCGTACCCAACGTCTTGCAGCCGGGGGACCGGTACACCTTCTCCGCGGCGCTTCCCGCCGCGACGCTCACATCAGGCACCCAGTTGGCCAGCGGCACGGTGCCGGTGGAAGCGGACACCAATTTCGCGCAGGAGGCGACCGCGTGGGCGGGTTCCGGCTCGGCGTACCAGCGGCTTCAGGAAATAGCGACGCATCTGCACGACGAGGGCTACTACTCCGACGGCGACGGTGCCGACGCGCTGCTCTATCACCCGGGCCACAATGCCCAGGGTCTCGGCGACTTCTTGAACAGCACTCGCATCGTCGGTGACGACGAGCAGTACGCCGCCGCGATGACCCTGCTGGCCAACCGGATCGGTGTTCCTGCCCGTGTCGTCTTCGGCGCCAAGGTTGAGAACGGCCAGGTCTTCGGTCGCGATGTGCGTGCCTGGGTCGAGGTCCTGGGCTCCGACGGCACCTGGTACACCTTCGATCGCGAGAAGTTCACCCCGAGTGACCCGCCGCCGAAGACCAGCCCGCCGCAGCCGCAGAACAACCAGAAGGGCGTGGTTGTGCCGCCGCCGGCACCGGCTCCGCCGCCGTCGAGCCTCACGGATCCGACGGACACCGATCTGCACGCCAAGCCGGCCAACGGCAATCCCTTCGGACTGCCCGCGTGGGCCTGGGCGATCATCGTGTGGGGAATCCTGCCGCTCCTTGTCGTCGCCGCGATCTGTGCCGTGATCCTGGGTGCCAAGATCTGGCGCCGACGTCGTCGGCGCCAGCATCCGCGAGTGCTCAGCCGCTATCTGGGCGGTTGGCACGAGGTTCTCGATCGCGCCGCCGACATGGGACTGCCGGCTGTCACGCCGGGCACTAGACGCGAGCAGGCACGACAGATCGCCTGGGCGCCGGCGGGCACGATCGCCGCGGTGGTGGACCGTCAGGTCTTCGGCCCCGACGACGCCACGGACGCCTCGGCGGCGTCGTACTGGGAAGAGTTGGAGCGGCAGCTCGGAGACTGGTCAACCGGAACGACGCGCTGGAAGCGCATCCGTGTCGCGCTGAGCCTGCGCTCCTTCCTGCGTCGTACGCCGCTCGCCGGTCTGCATGTGCCGGACGGGGCGCGCGACCGGATACGCCGGGGCACGCAGCGCATCACCTCGGTCCGGCGCCGAGGCCGGACGGGCTCGGCCGAGGAGGGGACGAAGTGAAGCTCAAGCTGACCTACCACCGGGCCGCGGGAACACCGGTGGACCTGGTGGTGACCACTGACGCAACGGCCAGCATCGCCGACATCGCCGAGGAGATCGCCGCCTCCGATCCCCACGGACGGCACCCGTCGAACAGTGGGCGATCACTGACCCTGGCGGTGGCGTCACCGGGCAGCGAAGCCTTCGTCTCGCTCGATCCCGACCGGGCCGTCGGCGATTCGAAGATCGCCTCCGGCTACCAGATCCGGGTGGTGCCGGAGGCGAGCGCGATGCCGGAGCCGCAGAGCGGCGTCTCGGTGGTGGTGCGCGTCGCGGCCGGTGCCGATCGCGGGCAGGCGCACACTGTCGGCTCGGGCAGTCACACGATCGGTCGTGCGCCCGGCAATGACTTCGTGCTCAACGACCTGCTGGTCTCGAAGAGCCACGCGCGTCTAGAGGTCGGGGATTCCGTCGAACTCATCGACCTCAACTCCGCCAACGGGATCCTCGTCGACGGCGGCCTCGTACCGCGTCTGACGATCGTTGACGGGCAGCTCGTCGTACTCGGCGACTCCGAGCTGCGCTTCGAGGTGCGTGGCTCGGCGGTCGCCGCCCCGGCGGCCATCGTGGTCAATGCCTCGGTTCCCTTCAATCGCTCGCCGCGAGTGGAGATCCGCTACCCGGGCACCGAATTCGAGCCGCCGGAGATTCCCAACGAGTTCGAGAAGCAGCCCTTCCCGTGGATGCTGATGGTCGTCCCGGTGATGCTCGGCGTGGCGATGTATCTGGTCACCCGCCGGCCGCTGACGCTGATGTTCGTCGCCATGTCGCCGATGATGATGATGGCGAACTACCTGATGACGATGAAGCGGACGCGCCGCCAGCGCGATGCGGCGGTCGCCAGGTTCGAGGGACAGTTCGAGCGGTTGCAGGGCCAACTGGCTGCCGAAGTGCCCCACGAGCGTGAGCTTCGCGAGCGCGAGACACCGCACGTCGGTGAGCTGATGCGTGCTGCCCGAGCCGCCGAACCACTCCTCTGGACGCGTCGGCCCGAGCACTGGTCCTTCCTCAACGTCCGCCTCGGCACCGGTACGACGCTCTCCCGCAACACCGTGCGCGACGAGGGCGACCTGAGCCGCGGCCTGCCCGAGTACGGCGACCGCGTGCAGCAGTTGATCGCCACCTATCGCTACATCGATCAGGTCCCTGTCGTGGAGGATCCGCTCCTCGCCGGGGCGATCGGCGTCGCCGGGGCCGATGCGCGCCGCCACGACGTGGCCAGGGCGCTGCTGGCGCAGTGGGTCACGCTGCACTCGCCGGCCGAGCTCGTCGTCACCGCGATCGTGGCGCAGGGCGAGGCCGCCGAGTACGAGTGGCTCAAGTGGCTGCCCCACACCGCGTCTGCGCACAGCCCGCTCGCCGGCCTGCATCTTGCCGACGGTGCCGCCACCGGGGCCGGCCTGTTGGCCCGGATCGAAGAACTGGTCGATGCCCGCCTGGCCGAGGCGGATGTCGACGCGCGCAGGCCTGCGATGCCGGCCTCCCTGACGGCAACGGCGGCCGGTGCCCATGTGGGCGAGGGCGAAATGGGCGAGCCCACACCGCTTCCTGTCGTCCTGCTGCTGGTCAGCGACCAGGCTCCCGTCGACCGGGCACGTCTCGTCCAAGTGGTGGAGCGCGCCGCCGGTGCGGGCGTCGTTCCGCTCTTCATCGCGGAGAGCACCGCGGAGCTCCCGGCGAGCTGCCGCACCTTCATCGACCTTTCCGAGTCCGGCGCCGCGGCACACTTCGTCCGTCATGGCCAGGCGATCGGGAACATGGTTCCCGAGCTCGTGGGCCGTGCCGAGGCGATGGACCTGGCGATGACCATGAGTGCCCGGATCGACTCGGGGGCACTGGTCGCCGATGCCTCCGACCTGCCCAACAGCGTGCCGCTGATCTCCTTGCTGGGAAAGGAGATCGCGGCCGCGGACGGGAGCGGTGTCCTCGATCGATGGCGACAGAACCACTCGCTGCGCGGCATGCCGAAACCGGCTCGTCAGTTGCGGGCGCCGACCCTTCGCGCACTCATCGGACAGGCCGGCGCCGATGCCCTGCACCTCGATCTGCGCGCGCACGGCCCGCACGCGCTCGTCGGCGGTACGACGGGCGCCGGCAAGAGTGAGTTCCTGCAGTCGTGGGTGCTCGCGATGGCCGCCGAGTACAGCCCTGACCGGGTGAGTTTCCTCTTCGTGGACTACAAGGGCGGCGCCGCCTTCGCCGACTGTGTGCAGCTGCCGCACTGCGTCGGCCTCGTGACCGACCTGAGTCCTCACTTGGTACGACGTGCCCTGGTGAGCCTGCGCGCGGAGTTGCGGCGTCGCGAAGAGATCCTCAATGCCAAGAAGGCGAAGGACCTTCTCGATCTCGAGAGGCGCTTCGATCCGGAGGCACCGCCCGCGCTGATCATCATCATCGACGAATTCGCCGCCCTGGTCGGTGAGGTTCCCGAGTTCGTCGACGGCGTCGTGGACATCGCCCAGCGCGGTCGCTCGCTCGGCATCCATCTGGTCATGGCCACCCAGCGGCCGGCGGGTGTCATCAAGGACAACCTGCGTGCGAACACCAATCTGCGCATCGCGCTCCGTATGGCTGACGAGGCAGACTCCGTGGACGTCTCCGGTGTCGCCGACGCGGCGCATTTCGACCCAGCCGTTCCCGGTCGCGCGCTCGCGAAGACCGGTCCGGGACGCCTGGTTCCCTTCCAGGCGGCCTATGCAGGCGGTTGGAGCATCGACGAGGTCCCGAAGGCGCGGTCCGTCGTGCACGAACTGCGGTTCGGTGCCGAGCGTGTCTGGGAGAAGCCCGAGGAGGAGCTTGCTCCGGCCGACCCTGGGCCGAACGATCTGTCGCGTCTGGTGGGTGCCGTCTCTGCGGCGGCCACCGGCGGCCGCGTGCGTCCCCCTAGGCGTCCGTGGCTCGACGAGCTCGAAACTGTCTATGATCTCGCCGACTTCGGCGGCGTCAGCGACAGCGAACTCACCATCGGCATGGCCGACCTGCCCTCGGAGCAGCGCCAGCAGCCGGCGCACTTCCACCCCGACCGCGACGGTCACCTCGCCGTCTACGGCACCGGCGGCAGCGGGAAGACGGTCCTGCTGCGCACGCTCGCCACGGGTGCCGCGGCCACTCCGCCGGAGTCGCCGATCGACGTCTATGCGCTCGACTTCGCATCCGGCGGCCTGCGCATGCTGGACGCGCTTCCCCATGTGGGTGCGGTGATCCCGGGAGACGACTCCGAACGAGTCCTGCGCCTGACCCGGATGCTGCGCACCGAGATCGAGCGACGCGGGCGCGACTTCTCCGCTGCCGACGCCGACTCGATCACGTCGTACCGGCGGGTGCGTCCGGAGACCGTGATCCCCAGAATCCTCTTGCTGGTCGACGGATTCCCGACCTTCCGGAGCGAATACGAGGGTGTCGTCGGCCGGGCCGGTGCGTATGCGGACTTCCTGCAGGTGCTCGCCGAGGGCCGCCAGCTCGGCGTGCACATCGTCCTCACCGCCGACCGCCCGGCCTCGGTCCCGGGCTCTGTCAATTCACGAGTGCCGCGTCGTCTCGTCCTGCGCCTGGCTGAGGAGACGATGTACGCGATGCTCGACGTACCGGTGGACGTGCTCGGGCCGGATTCGCCGCCTGGGCGCGGAGTACTCGACGGCACCGACATCCAGGTCGCCGTACTCGGTGGCTCGCCGGCCAGTACCGACCAGGCCCGCCGGATCGATTCCCTGGCGCGACGGCTCGTCGAGAGTGGCCGGGTGCCGGCACAGCCGGTGGCCTCGCTGCCGGAGACGGTGCCCTTGGCGGATCTGCCGGTGTCCGTGGGGGATCTGCCGGTGCTCGGCATCTCCGACGAGGACCTCGACGCCATCGGCTTCAACGGCGAAGGCGCCTTCCTGCTCGGCGGACCTCCCGGCAGTGGTCGCTCCAATGCGCTGGCGGCGCTCAGTCATGCGATCGGCCGGGCCCGGCCCGACGCGCAGCTGCACTTCTTCACCTCACGCCGTACGACGCTCGCCGCAGCGCCCATGTGGGCCAGTGCGAGTTCGGGACCGGACGATGTCGCCGCCCGGGCCCGCGAGCTGGTCGACGTCGTGGGCGATCCCGATGCGCCGCTCCAGGTCATCGTCATCGAGTCGATCGGCGATTTCCTGCAGAGCCCGGCGGACGGCCCGCTCGTCGAGCTGATCAAGACCGCGAAGCGTTCGGGGGCCTGGGTGATCGCCGAGAATGAGACCAGCGGTTGGAGCGTCTCCTGGCCACTGATCGCCGAGGTGCGCAATGGCAAGAAGGGCGTGCTGCTCCAGCCCGATGCTCTCGAGGGTGACCTGATCTTCAAGGCAGCCTTCCCGCGCGTGCCGCGCACGGAGTTCCCCGCGGGACGGGGTTACTTCGTCCAGGGCGGAAGGGTGGTGCGCGTCCAGCTCCCGCTCGTCGACTGAGCCCGCGATGGGGACTTCTCCCCATTCCCAGGTCGGCCGCCGGCCTCCAGACTTCCGTCAGGACTTCCAACCAACATCGCGCAGAGGCGCATCACACAAGGAGAAATCATGTCGAACATGCAGGTGACCTACGCGGACATGACCGACGCCGCAGCGCGACTCCGCCAGGGCCGCGACGAGATGGAGAGCAAGCTCCAGGAGCTCGGCTCGATCATCCACGGCCTCACCGAGAGCGGCTTCAAGACCGACCAGGCCTCCGGCGCCTACCTCGAGCACTTCACCCAGTTCCAGACCGGCACCAAGACCGCGATCGACGGCCTCGAAGGCCTCGCGCACTTCCTCGAGGCTGCCGCCCAGGCGATCGGTGACACCGACAGCCAGCTGGCCTCGCAGATCAAGGCCTGAAGCGCGACCGGCTCCCGCGACCCGCGAGGCGGGCCGGGAGCCGGTGCACATCGACAACCTGACGACGAGAAGAGGTGAACATGTCCGGCGAGCTGCGGATCGACATGGACGAGCTCCACGGCATCTGGAGCGATCTGCTCCGGGTGTCGGCGACCTTCGACAACATCGAAGCGGTCAGCGGCCGTATCGAGGGAGCCGTCGGACATCACGGCCTCGAGAAGCGCGTGCACGAGTTCAGCAGTGGCTGGAATCTCCGGCGCGAACGGATCACCAAGACCCTCGACGTCCTGTGGAAGGCGATGCAGGTGATCGAGACCAGCTTCGAGACGGTCGACGGCAAGCTCGCCGAAGCTGCCGGCGCGCGGTCTGCGAACGGGTGAGATGACCATGCGACCCATCACAGGCGATGCCTCCGTCGTCGCGGCCGAGGCGCACAACCTGCAGACCGGCGGCGAGACCATGAACCGGGTCTCGCAGAGCGTGACCGCGCTCATGGACAGGGCGGTCTTCCGCAGCCAGGCGATCGACGTGGTCAAGGACGAGGGCAGCGCGGTCTCCGGTGTGATCGCCGCCTCCGCACTGCGCTACGGAAACACCGGAGATGCGCTGGCCGCGTACGCGCCGGTCCTCGAGGAGTGCCAGCGTGCCGTCGCGCAGGCGATCAACGCGCACGACTCGACGGACATCTTCGGAGCGCGCGCTCAGCTGGCCGAGAGGCGCGCCTCGCTGCTCGACCCGACCCTGCTGCTCAACCCGGACGAGCATGCTCGCCGCGAGGTCGACATGCATCGCGCGGAGCAGCACCTCGCCGAGCAGAAGGCGATGGCGGCGGGTGCGCAGGCGTCGTACGAACGGGCCATGGCGGAGCTGGACCAGGCGGCCACGACGGCCATCGCGCGAATCGAGGACGCGATCAAGGCCTCGCATCTCAACGACAGCATGCTCGACAAGGTCAGCGCATGGGTCAAAGAGATAGCCGACGACCTGGCGATGATCGTCCAGGAGGTCGTCAATGCGATCCGGGAGGTGCTTCGGACGATCGGCCTCACCCTCCGTGAGGTCTTCCTCGACCTGCTGGCCCTCGCCGGCGGCCTGCTCGCGCTGGCGCTGGGGAATATCCGCAACATGACCGACCCGGGCCGCCAGGGGAAGCTGCTGGTCCGGCAGGCCGGACTGCTCAACTACCGCTTCTCCCCGGACCGGGTCGAGGAATTCCTCGTGATGGCGGGCTGTGCGGGCTACACCTACGGCAAGGACAAGAGCAAGCTTCCCGACGGCTACGAAGAGGTCGACCCGACCAAACCGCCACTCGAGATCGATCCCTCCCTGCTGAACCCGCCGTCCGGCATGCAGGCAGTGATCCTGCGTGGTCCCGACGGGAGCATCGTGGTCGCCTTCCAGGGCACCGACTTCGGTGATGTCCGCGATGTCCGCGAAGACCTCCAGATGCAGACGCTGCCTTCGGCCCAGGCGGCGGACGCGATCAAGCTGGCGCTGGCGGTCTCGGCGGCCTATCCGGATCAGAAGGTGACCTTCACCGGGCACTCTCTCGGTGGCGCCCAGGCCGAGCTGGCAAGCTACGCCACGGGACGGCCGTCGTACGTCTTCAACGCGGCCTCCATCGGCGCCCCCGACGTCGCCATGGCCGTTCTCCAAGGCGGGAACCAGCCGCGCGGGTACATCATCAGCGTCTCCACCGATGGCGACTTCGTCAGCGGCACCGTCGGAACCAATCTCACCCCGAATGACTCGCCCGCCGACGAGCAGTACTACGTGCACGCGGACGATCAGTTCGACCCCGGCCGTCTAGGGCCGGGCCGGGCACTCGACCACGATCTCGACCTGATCACCGATGCCCTCAAGAAGTACGGCGACCGCCATGTCTGAGCCCCGACCGTCCGGCACGGTACCGGCCCTCACCTTCGTTCTCCCCGGCCGCTGGCTCGCGGGTGCGCCGATCCCGGAAGCCTTTCAAGCGCGACTGGCCGATGGCGCCGACGACCCGCAGGCGCATGTCTGCGTCGAACTCGAGAGCGGTGAGTCGACACCCCTGCTGATGCTGACGATGTGGCCGCGGATCCCCGTGGGGCGGGGCCTCGGCGCCGACCACGGCGCTGCCGACCTGGCCGCCGACCTTTCCGCGGCCGGTGAGGGGGTGGAGGTCGTCGACGGCCTCAACCCGGAGCACGGCGTACTCCGCCAGATCACGCGCGAGCCCGACGAGACGGGCGCCGAGGTGCTGACGGTGACCTATTGGCTCACCCGAACCACGGCCCATCACGTCCTGTTGGTCGCCTTCCTGACGCCGCTCGCCGAGATCGAGACCGAGGTGGTCGCCTTCACCGACGCGATCGTGCGCACCTTCCGGTGGGGCGACGACGCGGAGGCGGACGCCTGATGGCCGATCATCTCCGGCTCGACCTAGGCGCGCTCGAACAATTGCACCGCGACCTCGCCGCTGCGGCCGTCGAGTTCCGGTCGGGCGACCAGATGAGCGGCGCGCTGGCCGACGCCGTCGGTCAGGACGAGCTCAGGAAGGCGGTTCACGACTTCGCCGGCGGCTGGAGCAGACGCCGCCAGTCGCTGCTCGACGCGCTCGACAAGGTGACCGCCGAGGCAGGCACGATCCACGACACCTTCGACGAGCTCGACGGCAGCATCGCCTCGTCCATCACCGGGAGGTGAGTCGCACATGCATCCCCTTCCCGGAGATCCGGATCTCGTCGCCGCGCAGGCGGCCAGCATGCTCGCCGCCGCCGACGCGATGACCCGCGCGGCGAGGACGCTCACCTCGGTGTCGGAGGGCAGCGAGTTCACCAGCAGTTCGACCGATGCCCTGAAGTCGAATGTCGGCGATCTTCACCAGACGATGACCCTGGCGGCCACGCGCTATCGAGGCACGGGGGAGGCGCTGCGCGAGTACGCACCGGTGCTGCGGCAGGCGCAGCACGATGCCAATGCCGCGATCACCCAGCACGACTCCACCGATGTGCACGGTGCGCACTGGCAGAGCGAACAAGCCGGCGCGGAGGCGCTTGCGCTCCGGATGAATCCGCTGGCCGATCCGGCCGACGTGGCGGACGCCGAGGCGAAGGCCCACCGGGCCGCGGCACATCTGCACGAGCAGCAGCACGCGGCCGCCGTGGCGCAGGGACAGTGGGAGGCCGCGAGGGAGTCCGTGGACAGGGCGGCTCGTGTCGCCGTCGGCCTGATCCACCAGGCGGTCGAAGCGAGTCACCTGAATGATCCGAAGGCTCGCTTCAGCTGGAAAGAGGCGCTGGAACTCGTCTCCCAGGTCCTCGAGGTCCTTTCGACGGTGGTCAGCATCGCGGCCGTTCTGCTGTGCTGGGTGCCGATCGTGGGCGAGATCCTCGCGGTCGCCGCGCTGGTGCTCGCCGTACTCAAGTTCACCGTGACCGCCATCCGCGTGGCTCGGCACGAGGCGGACGGTCGCGATCTCCTCTTCGACGGTGCCGATGTCGTCCTGTCGATCATCCCCGGTGGCAAGGCCTTCTCGAAGCTCGCGCGGATGGGGAAGGCGGGCAGGCTGGGCAAGGCACTCCACAGCGATGTGCCGCCGGCGAGCTGGAAGATCCTCTTCAACACCGAGCGCGGCGTCGTACACCGGGCGAAGACGCTCGAGGAGGGACGGTTCGGCAGTGGCCTCCGCCAGGCCGAGCAGCGGCTTGCCGACCCCCTGCATCCCAACCGCACCACCTGGTTCAAACGGCAGGTCAGCCTGCGCGAGGTCTCGGGCATCCTCCCCGAGGGCGCCTTCGAGGTCGGCAAGCACGAGCTCTTCGAGGGGATCAAGGACCACATGCCGGGGCAGCAGCCGGCGATGGCCGGGTCGGGAGGGCGATGACGGTGCTCGGCTTCACCTTCGAGGCGCCACCCGAATGGCGAGCCGATCCGGTTCCCGACGGGATCCGGATCGAGGTGCGCCGCGACGAGAACGCCGTCGACGGTCTCGCGATGCTGACGATCTGCGCGGACGCCGAGCTCGACGAGATCGCCGAGGCCTTTCGCGAGCAGCCGGTCGAGGCTTCCCTACTGCGTCGGCAGGTCTCCCTGGTGGAGATCGGCGATCGGCTGGTCCTCAATGTCCTCGATCTCGAGCACGTCACCGAGGGCGGGGATGCCCTGAGCCAGTGCTATCTCGGCTTCGTCCGCGATCGCGAGCACGACGTCGCCGTACGGATGGAGGCGCGACTGGCCGGCCTCACCTCCTTCGACGACGCTGCCGATGCCTTCAACCAGGTGCTCGCGTCCGTGCGGGTGGTGGAGGAGTGAGCGTGACCAAGCTGCCGCGTGCGGATTTCGTATTGCCGGGCCGCTGGTGGCACGTGCGCCTGGATACGGAGGAGTCGATCCGGCGGGCGGCGTCCGCGCTGGCTATCGATGTCTTCGGCCGTGCGGACGAGCGTGCGGCGATGCGCCACGGTCTCATCCAGTCGATCGAGGACGGCGCCAGGGCGGCGCGCCGCATCGGCGGCACCGACTTCTACCTCGCCGTGGAGTTGACGCCGGGAGAGCGCGTCCCGGTCAGTCTGACGATCGCGTGGCCGGACGGGATCGCGGTCCGGGACGCGTCGGAGACCGCTGCTCGCGCCCTTCTCGCCGATCTGGCGGAGCGCGATGACGCCGACGAGGTCGTGGAGTTGCCCACCGGCTGGGCGGTGCGCACGGTGCGCCACGCGGTGACCGATCCGGGAGAGACGGGGATCGCCGAGCGTCACTCGGTGACGCACTGGATCCTCGGGACCGGCGTAACGACGCCGCTGGTGATGACCATGTCGGTGCCGCTGGCCGAACTGGCCGAGGGCCTCGAGGCGCTGGCCGCCGCGGTCGCCGTCTCCGTCACCTTCGAGGGTCGCCGGAGTTTCGCCGGCTCCTGATTGTCGGTGGTCGCCGTCATAGTGGAAGCGAACGGACCCCCAAGCGATCTCAGGAGCTTCCATGCCTTTCCACGTACCCCCCGTCGCCGACGAGCGCGACGCCATCGCCGGCTTCCTGGCGCTCAACCAGGACGGCTTCCGGGCCGTCGCCTACGGACTGACGGATGCGCAGGCCGGCACGGCGGCCACGCCGAGCACGCTCACCGTCGGCACGCTGGTCAAGCACCTCACCCAGGTCCAGGAGAACTGGCTGGCGATCGCCCTGGCCGCGCCGGAGAAGTACGCCGACGAGCGGCCCCAGCAGGAGCAGTACGCCGAGCATGCCGACGGCTTCACCTGGCATGACACCGACACCCTGGGGGCGGCCTTCGCCGCCTTCGACGATGTCAGTGTCCGAGTGATCGAGGCGGTCCGCAGTCTCGATCCCGACACGGAGGTTCCGGTTCCCGATGCACCGTGGAATCCCCGTGATGTGAGCGCCTGGTCGGTGCGCTGGGTGTGGCTGCACCTGCTCCAGGAGATCACCCGGCACGCCGGGCACGCCGACATCATCCGTGAGGCGGTCGACGGGGCGACGATGTACGAGCTGATCGCCGGCCGCGACGGCCTGCCCGACACTCCCTGGCTCAAGCCCTGGCGTCCCGCCGCCTCCTGAGGCGGGGACCGCCCAATTCGCGATTGATTGACCCATCCCGTACGATGGACTGTCGGCCCAACGTGGGTCGCGTTTCGTGGTGCCTTGCGGCTGCCCGACATCGGTGAGCACATCGCCTCGGCGTGTGCTGATCGGAGCGGGATTTGAGGCACCCCGGACGCCCCGCGAGGTCCACTCGTCCGTCGTTCGCGGCAGGCGAGGCGGTTCCCGGGCCGACGGTAGATGAGCCGACGAACAGATTGTGGAGGACATGCCGAAGAAAGAAGGCGTGATCGAGATGGAGGGCTCCGTCGTGGAGGCCCTTCCCAATGCCATGTTCCGGGTCGAACTGACCAACGGGCACAAGGTTCTCGCCCACATCAGCGGCAAGATGCGCCAGCACTACATCCGGATCCTCCCCGAGGACC
>JASLCW010000310.1 GCA_030151765.1 Marmoricola sp. | reverse complement strand
CGGCCGGCGCCTACTTCAAGGGCGGCATCAAGCCCGTCACCCTGTGGCTCTCCGAGCACGACACCCGTGCGGGTCGCGGCGGCATGGGCGCCGCCAAGACCGGCGGCAACTACGCTGCCTCGCTGGCCGCGCAGGCGCAC
This sequence comes from Marmoricola sp., assembly GCA_030151765.1. Lineage (GTDB taxonomy): Bacteria > Actinomycetota > Actinomycetes > Propionibacteriales > Nocardioidaceae > Marmoricola. The sequence continues at coordinate 2,968 of JASLCW010000310.1, read as the reverse complement.
GCCGCGACCAAGGGCTGCGACCAGGTCGTCTTCCTCGACGGCCAGGAGGGCACCTACGTCGAGGAGCTCGGCGGCATGAACATGTTCTTCGTGTACGCCGACGGCCACGTCGTCACCCCCGAGACCGGCACCATCCTCGAGGGCATCACCCGCAAGTCGATCATCGAGATCCTGCGCAAGGACGGCCGGGACGTCCAGGAGCGCCGCTTCGGCATCGCCGAATGGCGCGACGGCATCGCCAGCGGCGAGATCACCGAGATCTTCGCCTGCGGCACCGCCGCGGTCGTGACCCCGGTCGGCCGACTGCTCTCCGAGAGCTTCGGCGAAACCGCGGCGCCGGCCTCCCAGGAGGTCACCATGAAGCTGCGCGAGCAGTTGGTCGGCGTCCAGTTCGGTCGCGTCGCCGACGACCATGGGTGGATGCACAAGATCGTCTGAGCGAGTCGAGTGCCTCACGACGCGCCATAGCGCGTCCTCAGGCACTCGACCGTTACGGTTGTGCGGTGGAGCGGATCGGGAACTACCGGCTGATCCGCGTCCTCGGCGAGGGCGGGATGGGCATCGTCCACCTCGCCGAGACGCCCTCGCGCGAATGGGTGGCGCTGAAGGTGCTGCGCCCGCACATCGTCGGCGACGAGGAGGCGCGGCAGCGGCTCGCCCGCGAGGTGGCCACGCTGAGCCGGGTCACCAGCGAGCGGGTGGCGGCGATCATCGACGCAGACCCGTGGGGCGACCAGCCCTTCGTGGTGACCGAGTACGTCGCCGGGCCGACCTTGCGCGATCACGTGCGTGACAACGGTCCGATGGGTGAGGCCGACCTGTGGGACTTCGCCGGGGGGCTGTCCGAGGCGGTCGCGGCGGTGCATGCGGTCGGCGTACTGCATCGCGACATCAAGCCCGGCAATGTGCTCGTCGAGGACGGCAACGCCGTACTCATCGACTTCGGCCTGGCCCGCCTGGCCGAGGACCCGCGGATGACCGCGACGGGCTGGCTGCTCGGCACCCCGGGCTATCTCGCTCCCGAGGTCCTCCACGGTGACGAGCCGACGCCGGCCGCCGACGTGCATGCACTGGCGGCCACCCTCGCCTTCGCGGCGACCGGTCGGGCGCCGGCCGGTTCCGGACCGCCGATGGCCATAATGGATCGGGTACGACGCGGCGAATTCGACCTCCGCGGGGTACCGCCTCGCGTGCTCGGAGCGGTCCGCGAGGGCCTCGACCCGGTGCCGGCCGCCCGGCCGACGGTCGACGAGCTCCTCGACTTCTTCGGTGCCGGTGCACCGTCGGCTCCCGCGGCCGAACCGACCCTGGTGATCGATCGTCGTGGCCACACGGCGGTCCTCGCCGAGCCGCGGCCGCTGGCCGATGCGCCGCTGCCGCCGCCGGCGCCTTTCATGATCGAACGGCCGCCCGAACACCGGCTTCGGCAGGGCGCGGGTGTGGTCGGCGTGGGCCTGATGATCGCCGCCGTGATCGGCTGCGTGCCGTGGGTAGGTGCAGCGGTCACCGTGGTGCTGGCGGCCTTGCTCCGCTTCGCCTCGGTGACGGCCCAACGCCATGCACGTCGGCGTGAGGTGCGCGGCCGCGCGCGCTGGTACGACGTACCCGCGTCGACGGTGGCCGCGCCCATGTACCTCGCGTCGAGTCTGGTCGGCTCCGTCGTACTCGTGCTGTCCGCCGCCGTCATCACCGGTGCCGCCGCCTTCGTCTTCGGCGCCGCCAACGTGGGCCTCGGGATCGCACTGCCCGCCCTCGGGATCCTGTGGACGGCCAGCCTCTGGTGGGGGCCGGGTGGTCAGCGCGTGCGCGAGTGGGCTTGGCGGGGCAGTGCCCGGATGGCCCGGCCGACCCGTGTCGGGCCCCTGCTCCTCGTCGTGGGCGTGATCGCCCTCGTAGTCTCGATGGCGGTCATCGAATCCGTCGGCGCCTCGTGGTTCCCGGCATCGTCCGTACCCTGGACCTCCGGGTGGATGCACAGTCTGGCCCGGTGGATGCACTGACCCAGAGCGTGTGGCAGACTCGAAGCGTGCAACAGATGGCGATCATCATTTCGTAGCGCATCGGGACCGTCCCGATGCGCCAACCTCTCGTCCGCGGGAGGTTTTTTTGTTGCCACGTGAGTTTCCAGGAGCAGGACGATGACCGAGGTCTTCCACGTCTACGACACCACCTTGCGTGACGGTGCCCAGCAGGAGGGGCTCAACCTCACCGTCGCCGACAAGCTGGCGATCGCCCGGCACATCGACGACCTGGGTGTCGGCTTCATCGAGGGCGGCTGGCCCGGCGCCAATCCCAAGGACACCGAGTTCTTCCGGCGAGCCAAGGAGGAACTGAAGCTCCGGCACGCGCAGCTCGCGGCCTTCGGCGCGACGCGACGGGCCGGCATGAAGGCCGCCGACGACCCCCTGGTCGCCGCCCTGCGTGAGTCCGGGGCGGGCGTGGTGACTCTCGTCGCCAAGTCCCACCTCGGGCATGTCGAGAAGGCACTGCGCACGACCGGCGAGGAGAACCTCGCGATGGTCCGCGACACCGTCTCCCACCTGCGTGCCGAGGGGCAACGCGTCTTCCTCGACGCCGAGCACTTCTTCGACGGCTACCGGCTCGACCGTTCCTATGCGCTCGAGGTGCTGCGGACGGCGTACGAGGCGGGGGCCGAGGTGGTCGCGATCTGCGACACCAACGGCGGCATGCTGCCCGACTGGGTCTCCGATGTGGTCGCCGATGTCATCGACGTGACCAGTGGCCGGGTGGGCATCCACGCGCACAACGACACCGGCTGCGCGGTCGCCAACAGCCTGGCCGCGGTCAACGCGGGGGCAACGCACGTGCAGGGCTGCATCAACGGGTACGGCGAGCGCACTGGCAACGCCGACCTGGTCACCGTGGTGGCCAACCTGGAGCTCAAGGTGGGGCGTCAGGTGCTGCCGGTCGGCCTGCTGCGTGAGTCCAGCCGGATCGCGCACGCCAT
>JASLCW010000305.1 GCA_030151765.1 Marmoricola sp. | reverse complement strand
CGCTGCTCGAGGTCCTCGACCCCGCGCAGAACCACACCTTCCGCGACCACTACCTCGAGCTCGACCTGGACCTCTCCGACGCGCTCTTCATCGCGACGGCCAACCAGCTCGACACCATCCCGCCGGCCCTGCTGGACCGGATGGAGCTGGTCACGATCGACGGCTACACCGAGGAGGACAAGGTCGCCATCGCGCGCGACTTCCTGGTGCCCCGCCAGCTCGAGCGTGCCGCGCTGACCGCGGACGACCTCACGATCACCGACGACGCGCTGCGCGAGATCGCGGCCAACTACACCCGCGAGGCCGGCGTACGAACCTTTGAACGCCTGCTGGCCAAGGCCTTCCGCAAGGCCTCGCTGGGTACGACGCCCGCGACCGTCGACGTCGCCGACTTGACGGAGCTCATCGGGCGCCCGCGCTTCACCCCCGAGTCACACGAGCGTACGTCGGTCCCCGGCGTGGCCTCCGGACTCGCCGTGACGGGCATGGGTGGCGATGTCCTCTACGTCGAGGCGTCCTCGCTGCCCGGTGACACACCGGGCCTGACCCTGACCGGTCAGCTGGGCGATGTGATGAAGGAGTCGGCGCAGATCGCCCTCACCTGGGTCCGCTCCCACGCCGCCGACCTCGGGATCGACGAGAGGCAGCTGGATCACCCGGTGCACATCCACTTCCCGGCGGGCGCCGTACCCAAGGACGGGCCGTCTGCGGGTGTGACGATGACGACCGCTCTGGTCTCGCTGCTGACCGGCCGCCCGGTCCGAGCCGAGGTCGGCATGACCGGCGAGATCTCCCTCACCGGCCGGGTGTTGCCGATCGGCGGCGTGAAGCAGAAGCTCCTCGCGGCACAGCGAGCCGGACTGACCGAGGTCTTCCTGCCGCAGCGCAACGAGCCGGACCTGGACGACGTACCGGCCGAGGTGCTGGACGCGGTAACCGTCCACCTGGTCTCGGACGTCGGCGAGATCCTGAGCACTGCGCTCGAGGAGGTTGACGCGCAGACCGCCGCCGCCTGAACCCCGCGAGCGCAGCGCAATGTCATACGAACTGGTGCCCATGGGCACCAGTTCGTATGACGTCCCGGCCAGGATGCGGCCTGATCAGAGCGAGCTGCGGAAGCCCTTCAGCCGCAGGCTGTTCGTCACGACGGAGACCGACGAGAGGGCCATCGCGGCGCCGGCGAGCATCGGGTTCAACAGACCCGCGGCGGCGACCGGGATGGCCGCCACGTTGTACCCGAAGGCCCAGGCGAGATTGCTCCTGATGATGCCCAGGGTCCTTCGGGACAGCCGGATCGCGTCCACCGCGACGCGCAGGTCACCGCGCACTAGGGTCAGGTCGCTGGCCTCGATGGCGACATCGGTGCCGGTGCCCATCGCCAGGCCCAGGTCGGCCTGGGCGAGCGCGGCGGCGTCGTTGACACCGTCGCCGACCATCGCGACGACGCGGCCCTCAGACTGCAGCCGCTTGATCACGTCGACCTTGTCGCCGGGCAGCACCTCGGCGTAGACGTCGTCCGGGGCGATGCCCACCTGGCCGGCGACGGTCCGCGCGACGCGCGCGTTGTCGCCGGTGAGGAGGATCGGCCGCAGGCCGAGCCCGCGCAACTCACGGATCGCCTCGGCGGAGGTCTCCTTGACCGTGTCGGCGACGACGAGCACGCCGCGAGCGCGTCCGTCCCAGCCGACCGCGATCGCGGTGAAGCCGCGAGCCTGAGCATCCTCGAAGGCCTTCCCGAGCTCCTCCGGTAGCTGCTGCGACCAGTCGGCCAGCAGCTGCGGACGCCCCACGAGTACGGCGTGCCCGTCGACGATCCCCTGCACACCAAGGCCTTCGACGTTCGCGAAGTCGTCGACGGCGACCGGAGCCGGCACGGCGGCGGCGATCGCCCGGGCGATCGGATGCTCCGAGGCGTTCTCGAGCGCGGCGGCCAGCCGCAGCACCTCGTGCTCCGACTCACCTCCCGCGACATGGGTCTCGACGAGCGTCATCTCACCCGTCGTCACGGTGCCGGTCTTGTCGAGCACGATCGTGTCGACCGCCCTCGTCCGCTCGAGCACCTCGGGACCCTTGATCAGGATGCCGAGCTGGGCACCGCGACCGGTGCCGACCATCAACGCGGTCGGAGTGGCCAGGCCGAGGGCGCAGGGACAGGCCACGATCAGGACCGCGACCGCGGCGGTGAGCGCGCCGGCCGCGCCGGCACCGCTGCCGAGCCAGAAGCCCAGGGTGCCGACGGAGATCGCGATCACCACGGGCACGAAGATTCCGGAGATCCTGTCGGCCAGGCGCTGGACCGCGGCCTTGCCCGTCTGGGCATCCTCGACGAGGCGAGCCATCTGGGCGAGCTGCGTCTCGGCACCGACCCTGGTCGCGCGTACGACGAGCCGGCCGCCGGCATTCACCGTGGCGCCGACGACGGGGTCGCCGACCGTCACGTCGATGGGAACGGACTCGCCGGTGAGCATCGAGGCGTCGACCGCCGACCGCCCCTCCTCCACGACACCGTCGGTGGCGACCTTCTCCCCCGGGCGTACGACGAACCGGTCGCCGACCGCCAGCTGAGCAATGGGTAGGACGTGCTCGACGCCCTCGCGAAGCACCCGTACGTCGCGCGCACCCAGGTCGAGCAAGCTGCGCAGGGCAGCGCCGGCATTGCGCTTCGACCGGTGCTCCAGATAGCGGCCGAGCAGGATGAAGGTCACCACGCCCGCGGCGGCTTCGAGGTAGATGTCGCCGGTGCCGCCGGTGCGCTGGATGGTGAACTCGAAAGGATGTCGCATGCCGGGCCGGCCGGCGTCACCCCAGAACAGTGCGTAGACCGACCAGCCGAAGGCGGCCGTCGTACCCAGCGAGACGAGGGTGTCCATCGTCGCGGCGCCGTGCCTGAGATTGGTCCAGGCCGCGCGGTGGAAGGGCAGCGCACCCCAGACGACCACCGGAGCGGCGAGCGTCAGCGAGAGCCACTGCCAGTTGGTGAACTGCCAGGCCGGCACCATCGCCAGCGCGATCACGGGCACCGACAGCAGCGCGGACACGATCAACCGGGTGCGCAGCGAGTCCAGCTCCACATCGCGGCTCGCCGGCTCGGCCACGTCGGTGGCCGGCGGCGCGGGTAGCGTCGCGCCGTAGCCGGCAGCCGCCACCGCAGCCAGGAGATCCTCGGTGGCGACGTCGGGCGCGACGTGCACCTTCGCCTTCTCGGTCGCATAGTTCACCGTGGCGCTGACCCCGTCGAGCTTGTTGAGCTTGCGCTCGATCCGGTTGGCGCACGAGGCGCAGGTCATCCCGGTCAGCAGTAGTTCGACATCGCGCTCGGCGAGGTCAGCCGTGCTCATGGTCGTGTCCGTTCCCGGTACCACCCTCGACCGCGTCGAGGGTGAACGCGGCCGTGTGGACCTTTCCATCGTGCTTGAAGTTGAGGTACAGGTGGTAGCGGCCGGTGCTCGGCGCCTCCGCACCGAAGTCGATCGACGGACCGGCATCCGTCTTGCCGTCGCCCGGGGCCCCGTCGGGATGCACGTGCAGATAGGCGAGATCGTCCTCACGCAGCGCCACCAGGTGTCCATAGGCACCCAGGTAGGGCTGCAGATCGGTGACCGGTTCGCCGTGGCGGGTCACCGTGAAGTCGAGCATCGAGTGCCCGCCGGCCGAGAGGTCACCGGCGGCGAGCACCGTGTAGCCGTCGACCTTCGCGCTCCGCACCGGCTGCGGTAGGGCCACAGCTCCGGGATCGCCCGGGACGAGCAGGTCGTGCCCGAGCGTGATCGCCTTGCCACCGTGGGGAACGAAGTCCGTGAAGACCCGCCAGGCCCCGGGCGTGAGCCCGACCCTGACCTGCCAGGTGCCGGTTGTCGCATCGAGCACCGGGTGGACGTGCTGGAAGCCGGAGAAGTCACGTCGTACGGCGATCAGGTGCAGTTGCTTCTCGTGCGCCGTCTCGTAGCGTGTGACCGGCTTGCCGTCAGGGCCGGCGATCGTGAAGGAGAGCCGCTGGTCTCCGGCCCGCGGCGCGGTGCCCGGAAGCGAGAGCGTGTAGCCCGCCTCCGAGGACCGCAACCCGCCCGGGGACACCTCGCTCGCCGGCATGCTCATGTCCGGGCCCATGTCCATGTCCATCCCGCCGACGCGCTCGGAGTGGACCTGGGCTCGGGCGCCGGAGCTGCCCCAGTCCGTCAGGTCACCGATCAGATAGCCGCCACCGAGCACGACGACCAGCGCCGCGCCGTAGGCCGCGACCCGCGTCGCGGTGTTCACCGGAGCTCGTAGCCGGCTTCGCGGACGGCCGCGGCGACCGTCTCGCGAGCGATCGGCTCATCGGACGCGAAGCTCAGCGCGCCGGTGGCGAGGTCGACGACGACGTCATGGACACCGGCGATCTCGCTGACCTCCTCGGTGACCGATGCGACGCAGTGTCCGCAGGTCATGCCCTCTACGACGTACGACGTGCTCATGGCGCTTCATCTCCTCGTCAGCCACCCGATCAGATACCGAGGTGGGGTATACGAAGAACCATACACATACCCCCAAGGGGTATCAACTCCCTCTAGAGTCTCCTCATGAAAAGCTTCAGGCAGGCAGTCGAGGAGAACGACCACGACGCGATCGAGGCGCTCCTCGCCGACGAGGTCGTCTTCACGAGCCCGGTGGCCTTCAAGCCCTATGCAGGCAAGGCGATCACCGCCGCGATCCTCCGCGCCGTCACCCGCGTCTTCCAGGACTTCCACTACATCCGGGAGATCCGGGACGCGGACGGTCGCGACCATGCCCTGGTCTTCGAGGCGAAGGTCGGCGAGGTCACCGTCAACGGCTGCGACTTCCTGCACTACGACGAGGACGGCCGCATCGACGACTTCGTCGTGATGGTGCGCCCGCTCTCCGCCGCCCAGGCCCTGTCGGCGGCGATGGGCGCACAATTCCCCCGGATCGTCGCCGAGGCGACCGGGAGCGGGCAGTGAGCCGGCCGACCGAGGAACTCACCGAATCCATCCACGCCAGCATCCCGATCCTGGGCCAGATGGGGATTCGCGTCCTCGAGGCCGGGCCCGGCCACGCCGTCGTCGAACTGCCGGCCGAGCCCAACATCAACCATTTCGGCGCGCTGTACGCCGGCTCGCTGTACACCGCCGCCGAGGTGCTCGGCGGCATCATCCCGCGGGTGAGCTTCGATCTCGAAGGGGAACTGGCGGGCTTCGTGCCACTGCTGAAGTCCTCCGAGATCCGCTATTTCAAGCCGGCGCTGGGCAGGGTCCGGGCTCGGGCCGCCCTTGCAGACGGCGATCTCGAGCGTCTTCCCGGCGATGCACTCGCGAACGGGAAGGTCGACTTCGTCCTCGACGCGGAGATCGTCGACGACGAGGACAACGTGCTGGCGACCAGCCGCGGCGTCTACCAGCTGCGAAGGCTCAGCTGACCTTGGATTCCCCGGCCTCGTCGACCGAGGCGATGAACCCGGCGACCAGATCGGCGCATTCGTCGGGCCGCTCGATCTGCGGCATGTGGCCGGTCGCGGCGAACAGGTGACTCTGCGCGTGCGGTAGCGCCTGGCGTGCGGCCTCGAAGTGGGTGGCCGGCAGCACCTGGTCGCGGTCGCCCCAGATGATCAGCGCCGGTCGCTCGAGAGGTGCGACGCGACCCAACAGGTCGGCGCGCCATTCAGGACGTACGCCGCGCCAGGTGCCGAGCGCGTGCACCATCGCCAGCATGAAGTCGCCGGCACCGGGGCGATTGCCCAGGGTCACCGCCCGCGCGATGCGCTCCGGGGTGGCCAGGCTCTTGTCGACGAAGATGGTCTTCTCCAGCATCGCCGCCGAGGACTTCGTCGTACGCCGGGTCGCCAGCCAGCCGATGCCGGGCAGGGCGAGCATCCGCAGCAGCCAGGTGACCGTGGACCCGAAGCCGGCGCTGTTGAGCAGCACCGTCGAACGGACCCGGTCGGGATGATCGGCGAGCAGCCGCATGGCGACGGCACCGCCGAGCGAGTTCCCGCAGACGTGGACGGGGCGTGATTCGCCCACGAGGTCAAGCACCTTCGGGATGGTCGCCGCGATCGGGGCCAGACCGACCGCGCCGGCAGCGGGAGCCGAGTAGCCGAAGCCGGGCAGGTCGATGCGGATCACCCGATGACTGCCGGCGAGACGCTCGGTCAGTTCGTCCCAGTCCTCGAGGCTCCGGCCGATGCCGTGCAGGAGCAGGACCGGGGTCGCGGCAGCATCGCCGGCCACCTCGACCCGTACGGCGCGACCGTCGACGTCCATCGTCTCCGCAGTCATCGCGCGACCACCTCCGCCACCTCGGTCGCAGGGCTCTCGAAGCGCAGTGCCGCATCGTCCACATCGCCCTTGCGCAGGCGCGTGCGGTCGAAGGCGAAGTCCATGCGGAACTCCCACGGCCCCTCGCCGCCGGCGCGCGGCCACAGGTGCAGCGAGCGCTGGACATAGCCGGAACTGAAGTCGAGCAACGGAGCATCCGGGACCGGGAGCGCCGGGTCGAGGGTCGGCGTGACCACCGATGCACCCTTGCGGTCCATCAGGTCGAGCAGCCGAACCACGTGTTCGCAGACGAGGTCGACCTTCAGTGTCCAGGAGATGTTCGTGTAGCCGATCGCGAAGGCGAAGTTCGGGATCCCGCTGAGCATCAATCCCTTGTAGGCAACGGTCTTCGCGATGTCGACCCGTTCACCGTCGATGTCGAACTCGATGCCGCCGAAGGCGAGCAACTGGAGGCCGGTGGCGGTCACGATCACGTCGGTGTCGAGGTGGCGGCCGGAGGTCAGCTGGATGCCGGTCTCGGTGAAGCGCTCGATGTGATCGGTCACCACGTCGGCCTTGCCGTCGCGGATCGACCTGAACATGTCGCCGTCCGGAACCATGCACAACCGCTGGTCCCACGGGTCGTAGGCGGGCTTGAAGTGCGTGTCGACGTCGAAGTCCTTGGGCAGGCTGCGCGCGTTGATCGCGCGGATCACCTTGCGCACCTTGCCGGGGTGACGACGGGAGAGGTTGTAGACGAGCCTGTTGCGGCCGACGTCGATGCGCCGCATGACGCCGTGCGCCCTCTCGGCGGGCAGCACGGCGCGCAGCACCCTGGCGATCGGGTCCTTCCGCGGGATCGGAATGACGTACGACGGCGAGCGCTGCAGCATCGTGATGTGCTCGGTCTCGTCGGCCATCGCCGGGATCAGGGTCACGGCGGTGGCGCCGCTGCCGATCACGACGACCCGCTTGCCCGCGTAGTCGAAGTTCTCGGGCCAGTCCTGCGGGTGGATGATCGTGCCGCGGAAGTCCTCGCTGCCGGGGAAGTCCGGCGAATAGCCCGCGCTGTGGTCGTAGTAGCCGGCGGCCGAGAAGAAGAAGCCGCAGGTGACGACGCGCTCCTGTCCGTGCCGGTCGCTCAACCGGACCGTCCAGCGACCCGCCTCCGAAGACCAGGAGGCGCGGTGCACGCGGACGCCGAAGTGCAGGTGCTCGGCGAGCCCGTCGTCGGCGACGACACCGTTGAGATAGCTGATGATCTCGTGCCCGTCGGCGAGCGAGTTGTCACTGCGCCAGGGCTTGAAGGCGTAGCCGAAGGTGTGCATGTCGGAGTCGGAGCGGATACCGGGATAGCGGAACGTCCGCCAGGTACCGCCGATCGAGTCGGCGCTGTCGACGATCGCGAAGCTGTGTCCGCGCCGTTCGGTGGCCAGGTAGTGCCCCAGGCCCAGGCCGGAGATGCCGGCTCCGACGACGAGTACGTCGACGTGGTCGGGCAGTCGGCGCTCGTCGATGTCGACGACGGAAGCCAGTGAATCAGCCATGGAGGACTCTCCTTCTAGAACGTGAGTCCTGTTATAGTTTGCGACCGGAGGTGCCGTCAAGAGCTTCGGACGGCGGATCGAGATGACTCAGGACACAGCAGTACGCACCGAGACCCGGCGACGGATGCCCACCCAGGAGCGCAGCCGTCGTACGGTCGCGCGCATCCTCGACGCGGCCGAGAAGATCGTCGACGAGGAGGGCGTGACCGCCGCGACCACGCGCACCATCGCCGATCGCGCGGGCGTTGCCTATCCCTCGCTCTACCGCTTCTTCAGCGATCGCGACCAGATCCTCGACCTGCTACTGGAGCGGCACACCACCGAGGTCGACCGGCTCTCCGCCGAGGCCGAGCCCACCTGGGAGATCGGCTCCGCCGCCGATCTCTTCGACGCCGAGTTCGCGCTGCACGTCGCCTACTACCGCGAGCACCCCAGCTCCGCGAAGCTCTGGCTCGGCGGCCGCGCCTCCGAGGCCGTCACCGCCTTCGTGCACCAGCGGATGCGCACACTGGCGGACCGTCTCCATCGGCTGCTGATCGACCGGGGGCTGCTCTCCCCCGATGCCGACCCGCGCCTGGTCCTGATCGCCGTCGAACTCGGCGACCGCGCCATCGAACTCGCGCATCGCGGGCGCGACGACTTCGACGAGGAACTCCTCGAGCTCGGCCGCGGCGCGCTCTCGGCGTACGTCGGCTCACTCGACCTCTAGACGCTACTGCGGGCGACGCCCGACCGAGATCACCAACGCGACCCCGAGCCCGGCCAGGATCGAGCCGATCGTCGCCCAGGACCGACTGGTGTCCGCACTCGACCCGATGTAGCCCATGCCGGCGAAGGCCAGGAAGCCGCCGACAACGATCATGACCGCCGCGATGACGAAGCCGACGATGCGCATGGCGCGGACAGTACCCGATCCGTGGACAGCGGCCCGAAGCCGGCCGAAAGAGCCACAATGAGCGCGTGGCGGACACCTTCGAGCGGGTCAGCGGCATTTCACCCACGGCCGGCGTGATGCGCCTCGCCGCCGGGGACCGGCGCGCGCTCGCCGAGGCGATCCGGGAGGCTCAGGAGCACCAGGAGGCCGCCCTCGAGGCAGCGATCGAGAAGGGCTTCGGCTTCATCCCGCGGGTGCTCCGCGGGGTCGTCACGAAGGCCTTGTTCCGATGAGCGAGCAGCTGGAGCGCTCGGCCGAGATCCTCAAGCTGGCCCGCACTCTCGAGACCTCCGCGGACGGACTCGACTATCTGGGCGAGCTGACCGCGGCCGAGCTCCGGGAGCTCCGGGAGGCGATCGCGGCATCGCTGTACGACCGGGGCGGGGCAGCCCTCCACGCAGTGGCGAGCGCGGCCAAGCTGGTGCCGAGCAGCGTGATCGTCGTGATCGCCCAACGCGCCTTCGGCCCGCTGCTCTGCGCCCGCGCCGCCTCCAGCGTCGACGTCGCCAAGGCGATCGATGTCGCGAAGCGACTGCCGCCGGACTTCCTGGCAGATGTCGCGGTCCATCTCGATCCGCGCCGAGTGGCGAGCATCATCGCCGCCGTACCCGACAAGCTGATCCCGGGTGTGGCACTCGAGCTGGCCGCACGCGGCGAATTCGTCACGATGGGCCGCTTCCTCGGCTTCGTCGGCGACGGCACCATCGCCACCGCGATGGCGAGCCTCGACGACGAGACGATGATCCGCACCGCCTTCGTGCTCGAACACAAGGACCGGCTCGACCACGCGCTCGGCATCCTGCCGCCCGACCGCCTCCCGTCCGTCCTCCGTACGGCGGCCCGACTGCACCTGTGGGCCGAGGCGCTCGACCTCGTCGACCAGATCTCCCGCGAGCGACGCGGCCCGATCGCCGATGTCGTCGCCGAGCAGAGTCCCGAACTCGTCACCGGGCTGGTCGACGCCGTCCAGGAGGCCGGCCTCTGGCCCTCACTGGTCCCGATCGTCGCGGACATGTCCGATGACCACCGCCGCCGGCTCGCCGTACTCCCCTGCTTCCACGAACCGGAGGTCCTCGACGCGATCCTTCACGCGACGGGAGCCCATGACCAGTGGGTCGACCTGCTGCCGCTGATCGAGGCGCTCCCGGACGACGTCCGCGTCGTGGCCGCACGCTCGGTCGTCGAGCTCGGACCGGTGACCGTCAACGACCTGGTCCGGGCTGTTGAGTCCGCCGATCTCTGGGACCGGCTGATCCCCCTGCTCGCCGAGGTGTCCGACGACCTGCGCGAGGAGCTGATCGCCGCCCTGCCCGACGAGTCGCGATCGCTCGTCCTCGGACACCTGGAAGCGGCCGGCCTCGTCTAGACGGCATGCTTGTCCCGTGGACGACGACAAGACTCCGGAGCTCGCCGAGCGCATCCAGGGCATGCTCCTCGGCGAGGCGCCCTCACTGACCCGGGTCGAGGTCAGCGAACAGTCCGGTGTCGACCAGGCCGTCGCCGAGACGCTCTGGCGACTCCTCGGCTTCCCACAGGCCTCGGACACCGATGCCGCCTTCACGCATGCCGACGTCGAGGCGCTGCGGCTCACCTCCGAGATGATGGACTTCGGCATCCTGAAGCCGGAATCCCAGGCCGCCCTGGTCCGCACCCTCGCCCGCAGCTTCGCGCGCCTGGCGGAGTGGCAGACCGGCCTGCTCGCCGAGCTGCACCAGAGCGCCGGTGCCGAGATCGACGACGAGAGCTACCTGGCGCTGATCGGCGAGGTGATGCCCCGGATCGAGGCGCTGCAGAACTACATCTGGCGGCGGCACCTGGCCAGCGTCTCCGCGTCCAGCCTGACGACGGAGGATTCCGACGGCGGCGTTCCGCTGGCGGTCTGCTTCGTCGACATCGTCGGCTACACCTCGCGAAGCAAGGAGCTCGACGAGGGCGAACTCATCGACTGGGTCGAAGGCTTCGAGGCGGAGGTCACCGGTGCCGTGGTCGACCACGGTGGCCATGTGATCAAGACGATCGGCGACGAGGTGCTCTTCGTCACCGACGATCCGGCGGCCGCCGCCGAGATCGGCCTCATCCTCACCGCCCGCGGCAGCGACGAGAACGACCCCTTCCCCGCCGTACGTGCGGGCATCGCCTACGGCAACGTCGTACGACGTCTCGGCGATGTCTTCGGGCCCACCGTCAACATCGCCGCGAGGCTCACCTCGGTGGGGCGGCCGGGGACGGTCATCGTCGACCGCGGGGTCCACGACCGGTTGTGTCACGAGCACGCGCCGGAGGAGACGCGGTCCGAGGACCTCGTCCTGCGCCGGTTGCGGCGTACGTCGGTGAAGGGCTATTCGCGTCTGGAGAGCTGGGCGGCTCGACGTCCGCGGGCGTGAGCCCCTCGTTTGTCATCCGGGTGACAAGTTCTCCACCCCGGCCGGCCTTTCCTCGGATCATGCCGCGGCAGCACTGGACGGGTCGAACACATGTGCGAAATGATCGATTCATGAGCTACTCCCCGCCCAGGCGATCTCAACCGGTAGTTGCAACGAGTCCCTGGTTGAGGACCTGGGCGGGAGTCTGCCAGTTCAG
>JASLCW010000304.1 GCA_030151765.1 Marmoricola sp. | reverse complement strand
CGCCCTCCTTGAAGTAGTCGCCGAAGGAGAAGTTGCCGCACATCTCGAAGAACGTGCCGTGCCGGGTCGTCTTGCCGACATCGAGGACGTCGGCAAGACCACCCGCCACGGCACCTTCTTCGAGATGTGCGGCAACTTCTCCTTCGGTGACTACTTCAAGGAGCGCGCCATCGAGCTGGCGTGGGAACTGGTCACCAAGCCGATCGAGGACGGCGGCTGGGGCTTCCCGGAGGCCAAGCTCTACCCGAGCGTGTACGTCGACGACCCGGAGGCCGTCGAGCTCTGGAAGCGCATCACCGGCCTGCCCGACGACCGGATCGCCCGCCTGGGCAAGTCGGAGAACTACTGGTCGATGGGCGTGCCCGGGCCCGGTGGCCCGTGCTCGGAGATCCTGATCGACCGGGGGCCGGCGTACGGCGCGGACGGCGACTTCTCCGCCGAGGACCGCTACCTGGAGTTCTGGAATCTCGTCTTCATGCAGGACGAGCTCTCCGCGGTGCGCTCCAAGATCGACTTCGACATCGCCGGCTCGCTGCCCAAGCGCAACATCGACACCGGCATGGGCCTCGAGCGCGTGGCCTTTCTCCTTCAGGGCAAGGAGAACATGTACGAGATCGACGTGATGTACCCCGTCATCGAGCGCGCCGAGCAGCTGACCGGCAAGCGCTACGGCGCCGATCACGACGACGACGTCCGCTTCCGCGTGGTCGCCGACCACGTGCGCTCCTCGATGATGTTGATCAACGACGGCGTCACCCCGGGCAACGAGTCCCGAGGCTATGTCCTGCGCCGCCTGCTCCGGCGGGCGGTCCGCTCGATGCGCCTGCTCGGCTGTGAGGACAAGGTGCTGCCGGAGCTGATGCCGATCAGCCGCGACAAGATGGGCGAGACCTACACGGACCTGGTCGCCAACTGGGAGCGCATCTCCCAGGTCGCCTTCGCCGAGGAGGATGCATTCCGGCAGACGCTCAAGGCGGGCACCCAGATCTTCGACCTGGCCGCGGGCGAGGTGCAGGCGAAGGGCGGCAGCACGCTGAGCGGTGACACCGCCTTCGCGCTGCACGACACCCACGGCTTCCCGATCGACCTGACCCTGGAGATGGCGGCCGAGAAGGGCCTGCGCGTCGACGAGGACGGCTTCCGCCGCCTGATGTCGGAGCAGCGCGACCGGGCGAAGGCGGACGCGAAGTCCAAGAAGGGCCAGCACGCCTCCACGGGCGCCTTCCGCGAGATCGCCGACGAGATCGGCGCCGCGGTGACCTTCACCGGCTACGACGAGACCGTCAGCGAGGGCCGGGTCCGTGGCCTGGTCGCGCCCGACGGCACCCGGCTGTCGAGTGCCTCGGTCGGCGACACGATCGACCTCGTCCTGGACCGGACCCCCTTCTATGCCGAGGGCGGCGGCCAGCTCGCCGACCAGGGCGTCATCGAGCTCGCCAACGGCGCCAGGCTCGAGGTCTACGACGTACAGTCGCCGATCACCGGGATCGTCGTGCACAAGGCGAAGGTGCTCGACGGAGAGGTGACCGCGGGCCTGCAGGCACAGGCGCTGGTCGACATCGAGCGGCGCCGTTCGATCAGCCGCTCGCACACCGCGACCCACATGGTGCACAAGGCCTTCCGCGAGGCGCTCGGCGAGACCGCGACCCAGGCGGGGTCGGAAAACTCCCCGGGACGTTTCCGCTTCGACTTCTCCGCGACCGGAGCGATCTCGGAGCAGGCGATGGCCGATGTCGAGGCCCGGGTCAACGACCTCGTCCTCGCCGACCTGCAGGTGCATGCCGAGCTGATGAGCCAGGCCGAGGCGGTCAAGTCCGGTGCGATGGCGCTCTTCGGCGAGAAGTACGGCGACACCGTGCGCGTCATCTCCGTCGGCGACTGGGCGCGCGAGCTGTGCGGTGGCACCCATGCGCACAGCTCCGGCCAGCTCGGCGTGGTCAAGCTGCTGGGCGAGTCCTCCATCGGCTCCGGCGTACGCCGTGTCGAGGCCCTGGTCGGCGGCGACGCCTATCGCTTCCTCGCTCGTGAGCATGTCCTGGTGGCCCAGCTCAGCGATGTGCTGAAGGTGCGCCCCGAGCAGCTGCCCGAGCGCGTCGACGACATCCTCGAGCGACTCCGCACCGCGGAGAAGGAGATCGAGAAGGTCCGGATGCAGCAGCTGCTCGCCGCCGGCGGCGAGCTCGCGTCCGCCGCGGTCGACGTCGACGGCGTCGCCCTGGTCGGTCACATCGCTCCGGGCGCGGGTGGTGGCGATGTCCGCACGCTGGCGCTCGACGTACGCGGCCGGATGGCCACGGACCGTCCCGGCGTGGTGGCGATCATCGGCGACCAGGACGGCAAGCCCTCACTCGTGGTCGCGGTGAACGACGCCGCCCGTGACGCCGGCGTCTCCGCCAACGCGCTGGTGCGCGCGGGCGCGCAGGAGCTCGGCGGCAAGGGTGGCGGCAAGGACGATGTCGCCCAGGGCGGCGGCACCGACGCGAGCAAGGCTCCCGAGGCGCTGACCGCGATTCGCCGGGCGATCGAGACCCGGTGACGGCGCTGCCGCGGGGGCGCCGGCTGGGCATCGATCCCGGTGACGCCCGCATCGGGGTCGCGCTGAGCGATCCCAGCGGCTTCCTGGCCACCCCGGTCGAGACCGTTCCACGCGGCGAGGGTGACCTCGACCGGCTGGTCGCGATCGCGGCCGAGGAGGAGATCGTGCTCGCCTATGTGGGCCTGCCGCGTTCGCTCTCGGGCGGCGAGGGCCCGGCCGCGGCCAAGGTGCGCGCCTTCGCCACCGAGCTCGCCGCTCGCCTCGATCCGGTCCCGGTCCGCCTGTACGACGAGCGCATGACGACCGTCTCCGCGGAGTCGATGCTGCGGGAGCGGGGCAAGAAGGGGAAGGCCCGCCGGGCGGTCGTCGACCAGGCCGCCGCCGTACTGATCC
>JASLCW010000296.1 GCA_030151765.1 Marmoricola sp. | reverse complement strand
CCCGCGAAGAAGCGGATCTGGTCGACCATCGGCGGGATCTCCTCCGCCATCGTCACCGCGACCACCTTGCCGGTGTTGCGGCTCTCCGCCGCGACCAGCGCCTCGGCATTGGCCTCGATCGCATCGGCGAAGGCGAGCAGTGCCTGCTGGCGCTCCGACGGCGTCGTACGGCGCCACTGCTCGAAGGCCCGGGCCGAGGAGGCGTAGGCGGCGTCGATGTCGGCCTCGTCGGAGATCGGCGCGCTGCCGTATGTCTCCCCCGTCGACGGGTCGACGAGAGCGCTGCGCTCGCCACTGTGGCCGGGGACCTCCTGGCCGTCGATGAAGTTCTGGATCTCGAGACTCATGCGATCTCTCCTTCGATGTTCGGAGTCGCGACGCGGGCGCCGCTGGGGATGGCGTCACCGGCAGCGGAGTCGCTGCGCAGGTGCGGACGGGCGATGAAGAGGTAGACGATGCCGACACCGAAGATCACGGCCAGCGAGAGCAGCACGAGATAGCGGTCGATCCACTTGTCACCGCGGGGCCACGCCATGTCGGTCGCGGCCGCGATCTGGTAGACGAAGGCCAGCACGTTGATCAGCAGGCCCCACTGACCGAGCGAGAACTTGCCGGACGGCTTCCAGCCCTTCAGCCGGGCACGGAGTGCGGCGAGCACGACCATCATGAAGCCGGCGTATATGCCGACCGAGGCGAAGGACACGATCTTGGTGAGTGCACTGTCCGAGGTCAGCGAGATCAGGATGATCACGATCGGGATCGCGGCCGCCAGGCCCAGGGCGTACGGCGGCACCGCGCGCTTGGCGGAGAAGGTCTTGAAGATCGCGCTGCCCGGCATCATGTCGTCGCGTGCGTAGGCGTAGATCAGCCGGCTGGCGGCCGCCTGGAGACTGACCACGCAGGAGAAGAAGGAGATCAGCACGACCGCGATCACGATGTGGAAGCCGACATTTCCGAAGGCGTCCTGCAGCACCGTCGTCACCGGGTCGGGGTCCTTGCCGGTGATGACCGCGGCGAAGTCCGGCACCGCGAGCAGCAGCGCGAAGGTGATGAAGAAGGACGCGACGCCACCGATGTAGATGGTCATCCGCATCGCCTTGGGGATCTGCTGACCGGGGTTGACGACCTCCTCGGCGACATCGCCGCAGGCCTCGAAGCCGTAGTACAGGAAGAAGCCGATCAGGGCGGCGGCCGCGAAGGCCGAGAAGTAGGAGCCGCCGGCGCCGGCTCCCTCCGAGTGGAAGAGCACGCCGATGTTGTGGTGACGCTCGGAGATCAGCAGCCAGCCGCCGACGACGATCGCGCCGGCCAGCTCGGCGATGAAGCCGAAGAAGGCGATCTTGGCCATCAGCTTGGTGCCGCCGAGGTTGATCACCGCGACGACGACGATCATCACGATCGCGCAGGCGACGGTCGTCTTCGCGGACGGCGTGAAGTTGAAGAGCATCCCCCAGAAGCCCCCCGCTCCGTAGGCGACGCTGGCGATGGTCGCGATCAGCGCGAGCATGTAGACCCAGCCGGTCATCCACGCCCACTTGGCACCCCAGAGGCGACGCGCCCAGGGGTAGATGCCGCCGGCGACCGGGAACTGCGAGACGACCTCACCGAAGACGGTCGCGACGAGCAGCTGCCCGACCGCGGCGATCACGACGGCCCAGATCATCGCGGGGCCACCGGCGCCGAGCGAGCTGGCGAAGAGGCTGTAGACACCGACGACGGGCGAGAGATACGTGAAGCCG
The DNA here is from genome assembly GCA_030151765.1 of Marmoricola sp. GTDB lineage: Bacteria > Actinomycetota > Actinomycetes > Propionibacteriales > Nocardioidaceae > Marmoricola. The sequence goes on along the minus strand of JASLCW010000296.1, from coordinate 15,979 downwards.
AGGGCGAAATTGCCCCACAGCGACATGTCGCGCTTGAAGTCTGACTTGTAGCCGAGAGAGGCGAGGTGCGCGCCGTCCTCGTCGTGTTCGTGGATGGTGGTGCTCATCGCGGGCGCTACCTCCGGTTCGGGTGACTGGCGTCACAGGGGGTCGGACCCGGCCACGCTAGGTGCCAGAGCCGAGGGCGAGTAATCGCCGGAGTGTCGAAATTTGGCTGACGAACCTGCCACAATGGAGTGGTGCCTGTATCCCTGAGCTGGCTGCTCGACCGTCGCGACCTCGGGCTACGGCAGCTCGCGGGGCCGACGGAGGGCGTCGAGATCGCCTGGGCGCACCCGGTCGAACTCGTCGATCCGACCCCCTGGATCAGCGGCCACGAACTGATCATGACCACGGGCCTGCGGCTGCCGCGATCCGCCCGCGAACTCGATGCCTACGTCGAGCGCCTGGCGGACAAGGGCGTCGCCGCGCTCGCGCTCGGCACCGGCGTGCACCTGGCGACCACCCCTGCCGCCCTGATCAGGTCGTGCGAGGAGCGGGCCCTGCCGCTGATCGAGGTGCCGCTGCCCACCCCCTTCGTGGCGGTCAGCCGAAGCATCGCCGACGAGCTCGCCAATCGTCAGCTCGAGGACCTGCGGCGCAGCGTCGACCACCAGAAGCGCGCCACCCGCGCGGCATTGCGTCGCGGCGTGCCGGGCGTCGTCGACGTGCTGCACCGTGAACTCGGCGTGCAGGCGGTCCTCTTCGACGAGCACGGCGGGGTGATCGCCGAGACCCCCGACAGCGCCAGCATGGTGGCCGCCGTACGACGCCGCCGCGAGCGGGCCCGGATCGGCAACCTGATCTTCGACGCCGCGCACGGCGTCATCGAGATGCAGAGCGTGCCGGGCCGGACCTCCGGTCGCGGCAGCTTCGCGGTGGCCTCGGCCGCCCAGCTCAACAGCGGCGAACGCGTCCTGCTCAACCAGGCGGTCTCCCTGATCAGCCTGTTGATGGACCGGCCCGGCGAACTCGTCGACGCTCATCGCGAGGTCGGCGCCATCGTCTTCGACCTGCTCCTCGCGCAGGCGCCGGCAGCCACGCCGCTGCTCTCCGGATTCGGGATCGGCGCCGACGAACCGGTCCGGGTGATCTGGATCGGCATGCGCGCCCGCGAGCTCTCCGCCCGAGTCGCCCAGACGCTCGCCGATCTCGGCCTCCCCCATCTGGTCACCGAGCACGAGGACGGCCTCGCCGTCCTGGTGCGCTCCGTGGACGGCGAACCCGCCGCCGCGGCACTCGCCGACAAGATCCCGCGGCGGGCCGGCACGATCGTCGGGCTCGGCCGCGAGAGCCGGCCCGACCAGACACCTGCCGCGCTCGCCTCGGCTCGCCAGGCTCTCGGAGCCACCCCCGGCCACGACCGGGTCGCCCGGTTCGACGACCTCACCCTGCGGAGCGTGCTGACCGAGGACGCCGTGCGGGAGCGGCTCATCGCGCTGATCCCGCCGGCCCTGGCGGATCTGCTCGAATCCGGCGCATCACGGGACCAGGAGCTGGTCGCGTCGCTCACGGCGTACGTCGAACACAACGGCGCCGCCGACCCCGCGGCCCGTGCCCGCGGCATCCACCGGCACACGCTGCGCGGTCACGTGCAGCGCGTCGAGGAGCTCACCGGACTCAGCTTCGAGGATCCCGAGACGCGCACGATGACCCATCTCGCCCTACTTACGCGTTGAGTGCTCGATGCCGTGGCGAATACCGCCACTTCAGCACTCAACGCGTTCTTCAGAGCGCTTTGACGGCGTTGACGAGCTCCGGCATCGTCTCCTTGGCATCGCCGAAGAGCAGCTGCGTCTTGTCGTCGTACAGCAGCTGGTTCTCGATGCCCGCGAAGCCGGGTTCCATCGAGCGCTTCATGACGAGGATGTTCTTGGCCTCGTCGGCGTCGAGGACCGGCATGCCGTAGATCGGGGCACCGGGCGTCGTCCGTGCCGCGGGATTGACCACATCGTTGGCGCCGACGACGAGCACCACATCGGTGTCCTTGAAGTCGCCGTTGATCTCGTCGATCCCGCGGAGCTGCTCGTAGGGCACCTGCGCCTCGCCGAGCAGGGCATTCATGTGACCGGGCATCCGGCCGGCGACCGGGTGGATCGCATAGTCGACCCGGGTGCCGCGCTCGCCGAGCAGGTCGACCAGCTCGCGCAACGGGCGCTGCGCCTGGGCGACCCCGAGGCCGTAGCCGGGGACGATCACCACGCGATCGGCGTACCCCAGGAGGATCGCCGCGTCAGCCGGCCGCAGCGAACGCACCGGGCGACCGGAGCCACCGGCTTCCGCACCTCCGGACTTCGCCATCAGCACCGCGAGGAAGAGCCCGGAGGCCCCGACCAGAGTGCCCCCGACCAGGAGCACCGTGTTGGACAGGACCAGCCCGCCCGCGGCCACGCTCAGGCCGGTAAGTGCATTGAGCACCGAGAGGACGACCGGTACGTCGGCACGCCGCCTGGCGAACGAGACCAGGGAGCCGGCGAAGGCGACCACACCGAGAGCGATGGCGAGGACGGCCAGCACCCAGACGAACCAGCCCGCGCTGTCCTTCTCCCTCAGCGCGAGCAACCCGACCAGGGCCGCGGCGATGGCACCGAAGCCGTTGAGGAGCGTCACCGCCCGCGGAATCCGCGCCACGCGCACCGTCTGGGCGCCGTACACGCCGCCGAGGGTACCGAGGACGATCGCCGCGACGATCAGGGGCACGTGCCGCAGATGCTCACCGGTCGCCGGAGTCTTGATGACGAAGGGGACCACGACCGCGACGGAGGCCGCGATCGCACCGAGCAGGTTGCCCCGACGCGCCGACGCCGGAACGGACAGACCCTTCAGCGCCAGGACGAAGCAGACCGCGCAGACCAGGTAGACGAGCTGTGCCCAGGCCGGGATCACTTGCCCTCCTCCTTCGGCTGCGGCCTCTTCCTCGGGGTGAAGCTCTGCAGCATCCGGTCCGTCATCACGAAGCCGCCGACCATGTTGACCGAGGCAAGCACGATCGCGATCAGCCCGAGAACCAGCAGAGCGGTGTTGTCGGTGCTCCCGGTGACCAGGACCGCGCCGAGCAGGACGACGCCGTTGATCGCGTTGGCACCGGACAGCAGGGACGTGTGCAGCGTCGAGGAGACCTTCGAGATCACCTCGATGCCGACGAAGACGCTGAGGAGGAAGATGGCCAGCCAGACGAGGGCCTCGGTCATCGGGACTTCTCCTCGTCGCCGCCCGGTTCCGCGATCTCGAAGAGTGCGGTGTCGGCCTCGTCGGCACCTTCGGGGAGTACCTCCGTCGCGGGCTCCGGCTTCGGCTTGGTCCGGCTGCGCGGCTTCGGCTTCGGCTTCGGCTCCGGTTCGGGAACAACGGCGGCGTCGTCTTCGCTCTCCGGCGCGGCCGGGGCTTCGTCCTCGACCACGTCGGCGGTCTCCGGCTCGTCCTCCGGCTCGGGCTTGTCCTCGGGCCCGTCCTCGGGCTCGTCCTCCGGCTCGTCCTCGGGCTCCGGCTCGGCGGACTCCTCGACGGATTCGGCCGACACCTCCTCGACAGACTCCTCAGGCTCCTCCGCGGCCTCGGGCAGCACGTCGTACTCGACGGCCTCCTCGGTCGCCTCCGCGACCGGCGCGGCCGGCGCCTGCTGGAGGTCCAGCTCCGGGGCGATCGGCTCCATCTCGATCTCGTCGAGGTACTCGAGCGGGGCCTCGTTGGGTTCGAGGACGACGGTCTCCAGGTCGAGCTCGCTCGGCTGGACCGGCGCAGCGGGGGCCGCGACAGCGGCCGGGAGATCATCTCCGGCGTCATCGGCCCGGAGCGAGGTCGACCAGCTGGCCGCGGCCGTCGACTCGGCCAACAGGTTCGCCGGCGTGGTCTCCACGACCGGCTCCGGCTCCGGCTCCGGCTCTGGCTCCGGGTCGGGGCCGTCGATCGCCTCGCGGGTCGGCTTGTGCTCGATCCGGCCGGCGTGGGTCACGCAGCAGCCGGCCACGACCTCGTCCGCGAGGTCGGGCGCGAAGGCGACCGCGGCCGCCTCCGAGTCGTCGGTGGCCGCCGTCGCCGGACGGGTCATCAGCGTGAGCAGGTTGACGATGTTCTGCGCATACAGCGCGGACGCCGGGCCGGGCATCTCGGCCGGCACATTGCCGCCACCCCAGACGCTGACGCCGCCGATCTGCACTGTCTCGCCGGCGATCGAACCCTCGACATTGCCGCCGCTGTCCGCCACGAGGTCGATCACCACGGAGCCGGGCTTCATCTGCTCGACCATCGCGCGCGTCACCAGGACGGGTGCGACCCGACCCGGTACGGCGGCCGCCGTGATCAGCGCATCGGCCTCGGCGATGTGGGGTGCGAGGAGTTCCTTCTGTTTCGCGGCGCGCTCCTCGGTCATCTCCCGGGCATAGCCGCCGGGCCCGTCCAGTGTCTCGAGGCCGAGGTCGATCGCCGTCGCACCGACCGATCGGATCTCCTCGGCGGAAGCGGTCCGGACGTCGTACGCCGACACCACCGCACCGAGGCGGCGCGAGGTGGCGATCGCCTGCAGACCGGCCACGCCGGCGCCGAGCACCACGACCTGCGCGGGCTGCACCGTGCCCGCCGCGGTCATGTTGAGCGGAAAGAAGCGACGCAGCATCTCCGCGGCCACCACGCCACCGCGATAGCCGGCGACAAGGGCCTGCGAGGAGAGCGCATCCATCGACTGGGCGCGCGCGATCCGCGGGACCAGCTCCATCGCGAAGACGCTGGTCCCGCGCTTGCGCAGCCGGTCGACCAGGTCGTGCGAGTCGTCCACGGAGAAGAACGAGATCGTCGCGGCGCCCTCGGCGAGCCGCCCCAGACGCTCCTCGTCGAGCATCTGGACCGAGACCACGACCTCGGCCCCGGTCAGGGGATCGGCGGCAACCGCGGCGCCGGCCTCGACGTACGCCGAATCGGCGAATCCAGCCGCCTCCCCGGCACCGGTCTCGACCGCGACGGCGTACCCCAAAGCGGTCAGTCTCCCGACCAGATCCGGCACCATCGCGACCCGGGTCTCGCCCTCACGAGTCTCCTTGGCTACTGCGATCTTCACCCCAGAAACCTAATGCAGACTGGCGATCCGTGATGCACGGGGTAGGAGCGGTCAGCCCACCCGTCCACCGACGAGATCGCCGATGACATAAGTGACGACCATGGCCAGAAGCCCGCCGACCGCATTGCGCAGGATCGCCCGGCGACGGCTCGCGCCCCCGGCCGAGGCGGAGAGCCAGCCCGTCACGACGAGCGCCAGTACGACGGCCACGAGCGTCGCGCCCACCCGCAGCGAGTCACTGAACAGGGTGATCGTCAGCAGCGGCAGGATGGCGCCGACGGTGAAGGCGACCATCGAGGCGAAGGCGGCGTGCCAGGGATTGGTGAGACCGTCGGGGTCGATGCCCAGCTCGGCCTCCGCATGCGCGCCGAGGGCGTCGTGCGAGGTGAGCTGCTTGGCGACCTCGAGCGCGAGCTCGGGCGTCAGCCCCTTGGCCTGGTAGATGCCGGCCAGCTCGGCGAGCTCTTCCTCCGGCTCGTCTTCGAGCTCGGCGCGCTCCTTGGCCAGCAGCGCCTGCTCGGTGTCCCGCTGGGTGCTCACCGACACGTATTCACCCGCGGCCATGCTCAGCGCACCGGCGATCAGTCCGGCAAGGCCGCCGATGAGGATGGTGTGCGAGTTCGAGGTGGCTCCGGCGATGCCCATGACCATGCCGGCGACCGAGACGATGCCGTCGTTGGCCCCGAGCACGGCAGCACGCAGCCAGTTGAGCCGGTCACCGATCGACGGGTCGTGCGGCTCGTCGGCGTGCGGACCCACGTCCTCGGGACTCATGCTCGACATCGACACCTCGGAAGTCACCCCACGATCCTGCCCATTGGCGTGGCAGGAGGCAACGAAGGCGAGGCTGGACTAAGAGCTGCGGCTCTCGAGTTCCTCCGTCACCCAGGCCGGTACGACGTCCGTGGCACGACCGTGACGATGCTCGAGGAAGGAGTCCGCTCCCAGGCTGGGCTCGAGGTTGAGTTCGATCGTCCGCGCGCCGATGGCCTTGGCGAAGGCGGCGAAGCCCGCGGCCGGATAGACATTGCCCGACGTGCCGATCGACACGAACGTGTCGCAGCGACGCAACGTCAGGTCGATCTCGTCGAGGCCGTAGGGGATCTCGCCGAACCACACGACGTCCGGCCGCAGCGCACGCAGCGAGCAGTGCGGGCAGGGCGGTTCGTCCACCAGGGTGCCGGTCCAGTGCGAGGTGGCGCCGCACTCGGTGCAGCGCGCCATGTTGAGCCGGCCGTGCATGTGCAGGACCCGGCGCGAGCCGGCCCGCTCGTGCAGGTCGTCGATGTTCTGGGTGACCAGCAGGAAGTCGTCGCCGATCACCTGCTCGAGCTGGGCGAGCGCACGATGGGCGGCATTGGGCTCGACCTCGGTCAACTGCGCACGGCGGGCGTCGTAGAAACGCTGGACGAGTTCGGGATCGGCCTCGAAGCCCTCCGGGGTCGCGACATCCTCCGCACGATGCCCCTCCCACAGCCCGTCGGAATCACGGAAGGTCTGCAGGCCGGACTCGGCCGAGATCCCGGCACCGGTGAGGACGACGAAGCTTCTGCTCACGGCGTGGAGACTACGACGAGCTCAAACCGAGAGCTGTCGGGCGCCCCGGCGTACGGCGAATCCCGCGGCGACGAAGACGATGCCCCAGACGATCGCGAGGATGCCGAGGACGACGGCCAGGCTGATCGCCGAGCGTCCCGGGTTCGCGGCGAAGAGGATGCCGATCACGATGTCCAGGATGCCGCTCAGCGCGACCGCACCGCGCGGTAGCGGGGTGGCGCTCATCGCTGCCGCCATGAGCCCGAAGACACCACGGACCATCAGCCAGATGCCGAGGATCCACGTGAGCGTCACGGCCGTGACCGCCGGCCTGAAGATGCCGTAGAAGGCGGCCAGCAGGGCGATCACGCCCATCAGCACGGTGACGACCCGCCCGCTCGCAGGGCTCTGGCGGTCGGAGGCGGCGATCAGGAGACCGATGCCGTCGACGAGTGCCCACACGCCCCAGAGGACCGCGAGCGTGACGACCGTGGAGATCGGCCACGCGACGGCGAAGATGCCGAAGACGATCGCGAGCGCCCCTCGCAGGAGCAGTGACTTCCACGTCACGACCAGCATGTCACCGTCCATCACACGGCCCCTTTCAGTGGCTCCGAACCTGACCCTAGGGGATAGCGGGGTCGGCAGGGTCGACTTCGCCGACGCGGCGTCGCCCGAACTCGGCGCCGACGATGGCCACGCAGACGATCACCGCGGCGGCGATCACCAGCCAGGTCACCAGCGAGAAGGACACCCCGATGACGCCGTACTTCTCGGCATTGCGGGCGATCAGGTGCGGCATGTAGACCGAGGAGACCTTGCCCGCGAGCAGCTGCACGACCGATCCGACGATCGCGCCCGGGACGAGCGCGGACAAGGGGATGCGGCGCGTCAGCAGGAACCACTGGGCGTACTTCCAGCCCAGGTAGCCGAGCACGAGTTGAGGCACCGCCAGCAGCACCTGCAGGACCAGCCCGTCACCCGCGGCGATGTTCAGCGAGCCGAAGAGGCTGGTCAGCACGACCGCGATCAGCACGCCGATGAAGCCGTCACGCGTTCCGCGTACTCCACCCTTCGGCAGTTCCCAGGCCATCTCGACGGTGCGACGCACCGACCGGGAGAAGGAGTTCACGGAGAAGAGCAGGATCACGATGCTGGCCAGGGTGAGCCCACCGCCGTGACGGGTGTTCGAGAACAGCGTGTGCACCGTGGCCGCGACCGCCCCGTCGAGGTCGAAACGCTTGATCAGGTACGACGCCATCGCGTCGCCGCGCGCATGGGTGCTCAGGCTGGCGATCACGATCCCTAGGGGGATCAGCGCGATGAAGGCCTGACCGGCCAGGATCAGCACCCGATCACGGGCATCGGCAGCGGCGAGCCGGCGTACGCACCGGACGACCACCGGGTCGGTCGGACGCGGCTGCGTCCAGGCACGCAGCTTCTCGATCACACCGGACACGCGGGGGATTCTGGCATGTAGAGCTCCCGGTGAAGGCCGATTCGCCCTACTGTGGGCGCATCCAACCGCGGACGAGAGGAATTCCCATGTCCGAGCCCACCCCGGTGCCCACGAGCAAGGGAATCAGCCCCAAGCAGATCGTCGGCGCGATCATCGCGATCCTCGCCCTGATCTTCGTCTTCCAGAACTCCCAGACCCGGTCGGTCGACTTCCTCTTCTGGAAGATGTCGATGCCGACCTGGATCTGGCTGCTCGTCGTCTTCGTGGCGGGCATCGCCGTCGGCCTGCTGCTGCCGCGGATGCGTGCCCGGAGCAAGAAAAAGGCGATCTCCGAGAAGGAGTAGCCGCTACTTCCAGACGAGATGCCCGGCCATCACCTCGGCCAGGCCGGACGTCTGGGACGTGATCGTCGCGAAGACACCCCCGTGGACTTCGCTGACGTACTGACCCGGCGCGGCCTTGTCGGGATCGACCAGATAGTCGTGGTGATAGCGCGCCGGCCGTACGACGACCAGCACCGAGTCGCTGCCCGAGGTGCAGATGAACTTGTCGTCGCCGGGAGGCTCGCAGGTCCAGCCGGCAGCCTTCAGCGTGACCGGCACCCTCTGCGGCTTGGCCGGCGAGCTCCCGATGCCCTCCTTGCACAGCGCCGTCAGCTTCTCGAGGTCACGGATCGTCGTCAGCTGGGACGACACCTGGGGGACGACGAGCTGTCGCAGTTCGGCGCGCACATCCGGGAGGTCTCTCGCGGCCACGTGGCGTTTCGTCGCGATCCGCCGCTTCTCGCCGGAGAGCAAGGGAAGGATCGAGCGAAGTTGGGCCGCACGCGAGGCCCCTTGCCGCACCCGCACGTCGTTCAATGCGGCACATCCGTCCAGCGTCGACGTCACCGTCGGCGTCGCGGACGGCGCCGCCGCCATCGCGAGGTGGTTCGAGGACGGCCCCGGGGTGAGCACCTGCGTCGCGACCACTCCGACAACGGCCACGCCGGCGACGCTCACCGAGGTCACCGCCATCCGGCGACGACGACGCAACTGCCTTCCCCGATGAAGCGCCTGAGACGCGCGCCCGATGACATCGGGGTGGAAGCCGGCGGCACGATCGTCCAACAGTCGCCGGAGCTCGCTCCCGGTCTCGTCGTACTCGTCGCTCATGATGGTGTCCTTTCGGAGACGGTCAGGATGGTGCGTAGGCGAGCCAGGGCGCGCCGCGAACGGGTGCGCACCACGTCCGCGCTGATGCCTAGGTCGAGGGCCGTGTCGGCCACGCTCCGGTCCTCCCAGTAGCGGAGGACCACCACCGCGCGATCGATCGCGGAGAGCGTGGCCAGCGCGTCCAGTACGTCGATGCGATCGCTGGCGTCCCCCTCGGGGTGAACGCGGTCGTCGACCCATTCGGCCGGTCGCTCCGTGTTGCGACGCAGCCGGCGATGGGAGATGTAGGTGTTGAGCAGGGTCCGGCGGGCATAGGCCAGGGGATCCCCGTCCACCCGCCGCCACGCGACGTACACCTTGGCGTAGGTCGCCTGCGTGAGGTCCTCCGCCAGGTGGTGGTCGCCGGTCAGCAGGAAGGCGGCACGCTCCAGCCGCTCACCCGCGGCGTGCACGAAATCCGTGAACTCCGCGTCCATTGGCTCTCTCACATCCGGTATGACGCCTCGACTCCCTTGTTGTGTGACACCCGAACCGAACCAATCACACCAGCAAGGAGCGGTACGGCGATCACCATCGCGACGAGCCGGCGCAGATCTCCGGCGGCGAAGGTGAGGTCGCCGTACCGATGGACCGCGAAGCCGGTGACCATCGCCCACCCGATCAGCCCCAGGGGTGCGGTCAGGCGCAGGGCGAGACCGGTACCGGCCGATCCGGCGACGAGGATAACCAGGGCGGTCGACGCGGTCGCCCCGAGCCCGGTCGCGGAGCCGACGAGCAGCCCGAGCACGATCACGGCGTTGTCGATCGCGAACCGGACGCCGGGCTCGGCGACGAGCGGCGGGCCCGGAGCGCGTGTCCGCGGGAGATCGGAGACGGGCGTCGTGGTCATGTCTCCATGCAAGGCCGGATGACCGCCGAAAGCGAGACCGCCTAACGAGGCCCAAGCGGTCGGCCGCGGGTTCGTAACGCCTGTCTGACACGACACGCCGGTGTTAGGAGTGCGTTAGGAGGGGCGGGTCGTAGACGCCCCGCTGGTTCGATTGGTTCCATGACGGGGTTGCGCGAGTGGCTCTTCAACCAGGATCAGGCCGGCGACCACGTCGGTCCGCACGCGCACCAGAATGCGAGCCATCCGACGCGCTCTTGGTGGCGCGTCATGTGCCTGACCGGTTTGGACTACTACTCGACGCTCGGCTACCAGCCCGGGATCGCCGCCCTGGCCGCAGGAGTGCTCTCCCCCGTCGCGACCGTCGTACTGGTTCTGCTCACGCTCTTCGGCGCCCTGCCGGTCTACCGCAGGGTCGCCGCGGACTCACCCAATGGGCAGGGCTCGATCGCCATGCTGGAGAGGCTGCTGTCCTTCTGGAAGGGCAAGCTCTTCGTACTCGCCCTGCTCGGCTTCGCGGCAACCGACTTCATGATCACGATCACCCTGTCGGCGGCTGACGCGACCGCGCACATCGTCGAGAACCCGCACGTGCCCTCCTTCCTGCACGGTCAGAACCTCGCCATCACCCTGGTGTTGATCGCCCTGCTGGGTGCGGTCTTCATGCGCGGCTTCAGCGAGGCGATCGGCATCGCCGTCGTGCTCGTCGGCGTCTACCTGGCCCTCAACCTCGTCGTCGTGGTCGTCGCCTTCGGCCACGTCTTCACACATCCGACGGTGATCTCCCACTGGACATCGGCGATGACCGCCCAACACGGCAATCCCCTCGCCATCGTGGCGGTCGCCCTGCTGGTCTTCCCGAAGCTCGCCCTGGGCCTGTCCGGCTTCGAGACGGGCGTCGCCGTGATGCCTCTCGTGACCGGCGCTGCCGACGACGACCCGGACAGGCCGGCGCAGCGGATCCGCAACACCCGCAAGCTGCTCACCACCGCCGCGCTGATCATGAGCGCCTACCTGATCACCAGCAGCCTGGCGACCACCTGGCTGATCCCGCCCGCCGAATTCCAGAACGGCGGCAAGGCGTCGGGACGCGCCCTCGCCTACCTCGCGCACGAGTACCTCGGCAACGCCTTCGGAACCGTGTACGACGCCTCGACGGTCGCCATCCTCTGGTTCGCCGGCGCCTCCGCGATGGCCGGCCTGCTCAATCTGATCCCGCGCTATCTCCCGCGCTACGGCATGGCGCCGCAGTGGACCCGCGCCGTACGACCGCTCGTGCTGGTGCTGACCGCGATCGCCTTCCTGATCACCTGGATCTTCGACGCCAACGTCAATGCACAGGGTGGCGCCTATGCGACCGGCGTCCTGGTCCTGATCACCTCGGCAGCGGTCGCGGTGGCGATCGCGGCGCACAAGGCAGGTCAGCGCCGGCTCACCCTGGCCTTCGCCGTGATCGCCGCGATCTTCATCTACACGACCTGCGACAACGTCATCGAACGCCCGGACGGCGTCAAGATCGGCGCCTGCTTCATCGGCGCGATCATCGGACTCTCGATCGCCTCGCGTCTGTTGCGCGCCTTCGAACTGCGCACCACCGAGGTGCAGCTCGACAAGACCGCCGAGCTCTTCCTCCGCGATGTCGCCCGACGCAGCATCCGGCTGATCGCCAACGAGCCCGACGCGCGGGATCGCGAGGAGTACCGGGCGAAGATCGAGCAGATCGCCAACGACAACGACCTTCCCGATGCCCGCGACATCGTCTTCGTCGAGGTGACCGTCACGGATCCCTCCGACTTCGAGTCGACCCTAGACGTGCACGGAGAGGTCATGCACGACCACTACCGGGTGCTGACGCTGTCAGCTCCGTCCGTCCCGAACGGACTGGCCGCGCTCTTGCTGCACATCCGGGACCGGACCGGCGTACGACCGCACATCTACTTCGAGTGGACCGAGGGCAATCCCGGCTCGAACCTGCTCCGCTTCCTGCTCTTCGGCGCCGGCGAGGTCGCCCCGACCACCCGCGAGGTCCTCCGCAGGGCAGAGCCGGACCGCAGCCGCCGGCCGCACGTCCACGTCGGCTGAGGTCAGGGCTGCAGGCTCGCCGGAGCAGCCGGCGAACACCCTTCGAAGGCCTTGATGACCTGGCTGACGAAGGCATCCCGGAGCTCGTCGGGGACCTTGCCCTGCCGGAGATCAGTGGCTGACAGCCGATGGCCGTCGAGCGTCGTCAATGCCCTGTGGGCGACACAAGCGGCCACCTCCGGCGTCACCGCGTCGGTCGTCTGGAGACGATCGGTGAGCGCCGCGAGTTGCGCAGGGTCCACCTGGTCACCGGGCTTCCGGATCACGATCAGCGTCGCCGCCGTACCGATGGCGAAGGCCACTAGTAGGCCGGCTGCCGTGTAGAGCAGCCACCGCGGCCGCCGCGTCGCGGCCCGGTGGCCCGGGTTCTCGGTCATGCACTCGCCCCTTCACAGCGGCGTGGCCGCGGGGGAGGCGGACGGTCCGTCCGCCTCCCCCACGTGCTCACGCAGGTGTCAGTCGGTCACGAACCGCAGGTGGCACCCGCGGTCGACTCACCGATCACCACGTCCAGCGCCGTACCCGGAAGATCCAGGAAGAGCGCCCGGCGCGTGATCGTGTTGCCACTGACCACCTTCTGGTTCAGGTGCAGGGCACCCACGACCAGCGGGATCGTCAACGGCTGGTCACCCACGGTGACCGACAGGCCGTTGATCTTCAGCGAGGCGATCGTCGAGTTGCCCGAGAGCTGCGCGGGAGCCGAGCAACTGGTCAGCTTCGACGAGGCGTCGGTGCGTACGCCGGTCACCTGGATGTTCAGCGCCAGCGACGGAACCTTGATCCCGGCCGCCGCCACCAAGGCATCCGCGGACGCCGAACCGACGCCCTTGACCGCGTGCGCCTGCACAGCGGTGGCGCTGACGGTGTTGTTCAGCAGCGCCAGCGCGTTGACCCCACCGAAGACCGTCTCGTTGAGGTCGAGCAGGCTCGAGGTCTGGGTCGCGCACGGGTTCGCCGGGCCGTTGGCCACACCGAGGTTGATGCCCAGCGGCAGGCCGAGCACCTGACCCTTGCAGACACCGTTGACCGCGACGACCTTGTAGTGGACCGTCTTCGTCGTGGTGGCACCGTCGTTGTCGGTGGCCTTGACCGAGAAGGTCTTGTCGCCCGGCGTACCGGTGTCGACCTTGCCGCCGTTGGCGACGTCGCCCTCACAAGAGGCGACCGTGCCGTCGGGGTCGGAGCACGAGTAGTTCGCGGGCACGTCCTGGCCCTGGAAGTACGTCGCACCCTCGTCCGGTCCGTTCACCTGCGCGGTCGGCGGCTGGTTGGGCCGCGGCTTGACCGTGTAGGTGACGGTCTTGGTCGTGACATTGCCGTTCTCGTCCTTGGCGGTCACCGTGATGGTGTGCTCGCCCGGCGTCTGGGTGTCGATCGGGTCGCCCGGGTTGACCGGCTTGCCGTTCTCGTCGACGGCACTGCACTCGGTGACATCCGTTCCGTCACACGTGTACGCCGCGGTCTGCTCCTCGCCCCACTCGTAGGTGGCGCCGTCCTGCGGGCCGGTCACCTCGACGGTGGGCGCAGCGGGCTTCGGGCAGCCGGTCACGGTCTGGGGCAGGCCCCAGCCGTTCGACGTGCCGGCCGCCAGCGCGAATCCGTTGAGCGTCAGGCCGGGGTCGTTCGCGTCCGGGGTGTTCAGCACCGAGAGCGAACCAGCGGTCCGGTTCACGACGTACATGCGACCGTCGGGTGCCTTGCGCACCTGGCCGCCGTTGCCGATCGCGGCGAGGTTCTGCTCACTGGCCTTGATCGCTGCCGCGTCGCCGGCGCCGGCGATCTTGTAGCGGTAGAGGTGCGCGCCACCGAAGATCTTGGTCGCGTACACGTAGTCACCGGCGGGCGAGAAGTCGGCCGAGTAGCCGTTGGTGCCATTGCCCGAGGCATTGCTCGGCAGGTTCCAGGTGGCCTTCTCGGTGAGCTGGCCGGTCGCACCGTCGATGCTCAGCAGGCGGATCTGGTCGGTGCCGCTGCTGGAGCCGGTCTGCTGCACGATCTGGGACAGGTCGTTGCTGACGTTGAAGGTGGCGAACTGGTTGCCGTTCGCGGTCGACATCTGGCTCTCGACGGCAGTACCGGTGACCGGACCGTCACCGTCGAATTCATAGGCCAGGTCGTACGGCGTACCCGCGCGGAAGGTGAGCACCCAGAAGCCGGTGCCGTCCGCGTTCGGGACCGCGGTCAGCGCCTCGGTGGCGTCGGTCGCGCCGCCCAACGGGACGTTCTTGGTCGACGTCACGTCGCCCAACCCGCCGTTGAGACTCATGTCGACCTTGCTGTAGTACAGCCGGCCCTTGCCACCCACCTCGGAGGCGCCGGTCGTGGTGACCACGAAATAGGTGCCCGGGTGCTCGATGGACGGGAAGGCCGCCACGGTCTGGGTCGCGGAGGAGTTGATCTGAAGTCCGGTGCCGTTGGGCATCGGATTGTTGTTGCGGTCGAAGAGCGTGGAGCCGTTGGACCAGAACTGCAGCTGACCGGTCGTGTCGGTGACGACGGTCGAGCCCTCCACCGTCGTTCCGGGCATCTTGATCGCGGTCGCGGTGTTCCCGCTCGTACCGAAGTCGATGCCCGCGCTGTTGCCGAAGGCCCAGTAGCGCTGCGAGGCTCGCACCTGGTCCGGCTTGCAGGTCTGGAGCGGAAGATTGTCGGGGGCCGCCGTTGCCGGCGTGAACAGGCCGAGGGCGAGCATGCCGGTGACGAGGGACCCGCTGAGGGTCGCGGCGCCGAGCATCCGCCTGCGGCGACGAGGACTCGGGGTCCCCGGGGCTGCGTGGTTCAAGGCTTCTCCTTAGGTGGGAAAGAACCCCTCCCATGCCGCACACCCCTCGCCCGCACCCGAGCACGGCGTCCCCTGCGCGCCAATCCGTCTCGAGGCTAGGGATTCCCGTACGACGCCGGCCACCGTCACCCGGGGGAAATCGAGGGTGAAAGGACTGAGCGGGGCGCTCCGGAACAATCCACTCCCACCTTGTCGGTGGCAGTGCCTACAGTCGTCAGTACGGCGAAATCAGCGGCCGGTCGCGGAAGGACATTCGATGGCAAGCTCAACCCCTCAGACGCAATATCCGGACAAGATCGACGCGGCCGTGCTCAAGGTCGCCGGCGTCGTCGTCCTCGGCTCGATCATGTCGATCCTCGACATCACCGTGGTCAACGTGGCCCTTCCGACCTTCCAGGCCGATTTCGGCAGCGGCAGCCAGGAACTCCCCTATTCGCACGTCGCCTGGACGGTCACGGCGTACACCCTCGCCCTCGCGACGGTGATCCCGATGACGGGCTGGGCCGCCGATCGCTTCGGCACCAAGCGGCTCTACATGACCGCGCTCTTCCTCTTCTGCGCCGGTTCCGCGCTCTGTGCGACCGCGTGGGACATCAACGTGCTGATCGGCTTCCGGGTGCTGCAGGGCCTCGGCGGCGGCATGCTGATGCCGCTGGGCATGACGATCATGACCCGGGCCGCGGGCCCGAAGCGGATGGGCCGACTGATGGCGATCTTGGGCGTGCCGATGCTGCTCGGACCGATCGGCGGCCCGATCCTCGGCGGCTGGCTGATCGACACTGCCAGCTGGCACTGGATCTTCCTCATCAACGTCCCGATCGGCGCGGTCGCCATCGCCTACGCCTGGTGGGCGCTCGCCAAGGACGCGCCGCAGCCCTCGGAGTCCTTCGACTTCGTCGGGATGCTCATGATGAGCCCGGGTCTCGCGCTCTTCCTCTACGGGATCTCCTCGATCCCGGGCGAGGGCACCTTCTTCTCGGCCAAGGTCCTC
>JASLCW010000263.1 GCA_030151765.1 Marmoricola sp. | reverse complement strand
GGCGGCTCGTACGTCGCCACCGGCGGCCTGCACGGGGTGGGCGCCTCGGTGGTCAATGCCCTGTCCTCGCGGCTCGACGTCGACATCGACCGACCGCCGGCCCAGCAGGGCATGAGCTTCCAGCGCGGCGTACCCGGCGTCTTCGACGGCGACGGACCCAAGGCCGGCTTCACCCCGCAGGGCGGCCTGACCCGCAAGGGCAAGCGGGTCGCGAAGAGCAAGACCGGCACCCGGGTCCGCTTCTGGCCGGACCGGCAGATCTTCACCAAGGACGCGAAGTTCGAGTACGAGGGCCTCGTCGGCCGGGCCCGGCAGACCTCCTTCATCGTGCCCGGGCTGGAGCTCGTGCTGACCGACCTCACCGGCGACGAACCGGTCACCGAGGTCTTCAAGCACGACGGCGGCATCTCCGAGTTCGCCGAATTCCTCTCGACGGGTACGCCGGTCACCGACGTACTCCGCCTCCAGGGCACCGACACCTTCACCGAGACCGTGCCGCTGCTGGACGAGAACGGCCACATGACCCCGCAGGACGTCGAGCGTGAGCTCGGTGTCGACATCGCGGTGCGGTGGAGCGATTCCTACGACACCGGCATGCGTTCCTTCGTCAACGTGATCGCCACGCCCCACGGCGGTACCCACGTCAACGGTTTCGAACGGGCCCTCAAGAAGACCTTCAACGACGCCATGCGTGGCGCCCGGGTGCTCAAGGTCAACGACCAGGACGTCAGCAACGAGGACATCCTCGAGGGCATGACCGCGGTCGTCACCGTCCGGCTGGCCGAACCGCAGTTCGAGGGCCAGACCAAGGAGGTGCTGGGCACGCCGGCGGTGCGCGGCGTCGTACAGAAGATCGTCGGCCGTGAGCTCAAGGCCTTCCTGACCTCGACCAAGCGGGCCGAGAAGGCGCAGGCCAAGCTGGTCATGGAGAAGGTCGCCGGTGCCGCGAAGACCCGGATCGCGGCGCGCCAGCACCGCGACACGCAGCGCCGCAAGAATGCGCTCGAGTCGTCCTCGCTGCCGGCGAAGCTGGCCGACTGCCGCTCGAACGACGTGGACCGCACCGAGCTCTTCATCGTCGAGGGTGATTCCGCGCTCGGTACGGCGAAGCTGGCCCGCAATTCGGAGTTCCAGGCGCTGCTCCCGATCCGGGGCAAGATCCTCAACGTCCAGAAGGCGACCGTCGCCGACGTACTGAAGAACACCGAGTGCGCCTCGATCATCCAGGTCGTCGGCGCCGGCTCGGGTCGCACCTTCGACATCGACGCGGCCCGCTACGGCCGGATCATCTTCATGGCCGACGCGGACTCCGACGGCGCGCACATCCGCTGCCTGCTGGCCACGCTCTTCTTCAAGTACATGCCCGACATGGTCCGGCAGGGCCGTGTCTACACGGCCGTCCCGCCCCTGCACCGGATCGAGCTGTCGAATCCAAAGAAGGGCATGGACAAGTACGTCTACACGTACTCCGACCCCGAGCTGCAGCGGAAGCTCGCCGAGCTGACCCGCAAGGGCGTGCGCTGGAAGGACCCGGTGCAGCGATACAAGGGTCTCGGCGAGATGGACGCCCACCAGTTGGCGGAGACGACGATGGATCCGCGACACCGCACCCTGCGCAAGCTGACCATCAGCGATGTCGAGGACGCCGCTTCGGTCTTCGAGCTGCTGATGGGCTCGGACGTGGCGCCCCGCAAGGAGTTCATCACCGCGGGGAGCAGTGCCCTCGACGTCGACGACCTCGACTTCTGACGCCTTGCGAGCGAACCGGCGGGCCGTGCTGCTCGGTGGCATCGCCGGTACGACGGGACTCGCGTCGGCCTGCGGCTCCGGGGACGGCGCGGGGACGGTCAGCGGCCGGATGAAGTCCGCCGCCATGAAGGGGAGCGTCGGCTGGGCCGTGCACTACCCGACCGGGACCGGGCCGGGGGATCGGCTGCCGGTCGTGGTGAGCCTGCACGGTCGGGGAGGGTCGCACTCCACGAGCTTCACCCAGCTGCATCTCGACCGGGTCGTCGACGACCTGCATCGCGCGGGTGGCCCGGCGATCGCGGTCGCGGCCGTCGACGGTGGTGACCACGGCTATTGGCACCGGCGTACGGACGGGACCGACGCGGGCGCGATGGTGGCGCACGATTTCGTCCCGTTGCTTCGACGCCGGGGTCTCGACACGAAGCGGCTGGGTCTCTACGGCTGGTCGATGGGCGGCTACGGCGCGCTCCTGGTGACCGGGAAGGGACTGCTCCGGCCCCGTGCGGTCGCGGTCTCGAGTCCGGCCCTGTTCACCAGTGCGGGGGCGACCGCCGCCGGTGCCTTCGACTCCGCCGCCGACTTCGACCGCAATGACGTCTACGCGCACCCCGGGTGGGAGCGCGGCATCGCGACCCGCATCGACATCGGGGACCGGGATCCTTTCGTGACCGCAACACGCGACTACATGGCACGCTTGCGCCCTGCGGCAGTCGGCGGCGTCCATGCCGGGAGCCACGACGCGGACTTCTGGCGACATTGGGCACCGGCCCAGTTCGCCTTCCTGGGAAGGCATCTGAGATGACCAAGCTGATCTTCGCCGTCCACGGCGAGCCCACCCGCGAGCGACTGCTGGGCGCCGGGCTCAGGACCGCGCTGGCAGGTGCCGGGGCGACCGCGGTCCAAGTCAACCTCGACGACGAGGAGGTAGCGGCGGCGATGAGGTTCGGCCCGGGGGAGCCGGTGACGGCGGTCCTGTCGGTCTGGACCGACGGGGAGACGGCGGCCGCGGTCGACGTCGTACGGGAGTGGTTCGGTGGCGTCGACGCCTACAGGGTCAGCGAGCGGGTGCGCCTCGACCCGGCTCCGGTTCCTGACGGCACCAGGTCCGATGTGCTCGCCCAGGTGGCGCTGCTGCGGAGGCCGGAGTCGATGAGCCGCGAGGACTACCTGGCCTACTGGATGATCGAGCACACCCCGATCGCGATCAGGACCCAGGCGACCTCGGCGTACGTCCAGAACATCGTCGAGGAGACGCTCACGGCAGGTTCGCCGGAGCTCTCCGCCATCGTGGAGGAGCACTTCGCGATGGCCTCGATGAGCGATCCGCATGCCTTCTACGACAGCCGCGGCGACGACGCCGAACTGGAGCGCAGGATGACCGAGCTGCTCACCAGCGTGGCGCGCTTCGGCGCCGACACCGGCCTGGACCTGGTGCCCACCAGCCGCTATCGCTGGGACCTGGGTTGAGTGCTGCAGAGCGTCAGATCTGACGCTCTGCAGCACTCAACCGGTCATCTCCGGGCGAGGAGACGCGCGTGCAGGCTGGCGATCTCGGCCTCCAGCGCGAGAACCCGATGGATGCCGGCGATGTTCAGTCCCTCGTCCATGAGCTCGCGGATGTGCAGGAGCCGGCCCACGTCGTGATCGCTGTAGCGCCGGGTGCCGCCATCGGTCCGGTCGGGCGCGACCAAGCCGTGTCGCTCGTAGGCACGGAGGTTCTGGATGGTCGTGCCGGAGAGGTCCGCGGCCACCGAGATGGCGTAGAGCGGTCTCGTGGATCGCCTTGCCGAAGCTGTCATCGGAACCTCTTGAATCGGATCGTGTGGTGGTGCTATAAGAAAACCTATATCAGCCAGCATAGATCAGTGGCTGATGAATCGACACCGACGAAGGAGGATTCCTGATGTTCCTGCGCACTGCAGATCCGTTTCGCGACTTCGACCGGCTCGCCCAGCAGCTCACCGGCAGCACCGTGGGTACGACGAGTCGCCCCGCCGTCATGCCGATGGACGCATGGCGACAGGGTGATGACTTCGTCATCGAATTCGATCTCCCCGGGATCGCTCGGGACAGCATCGATCTCGACATCGAGCGCAACGTGCTGACCGTGCGGGCCGAGCGTCTCGCCCGCAACGGGGACTGGGAGATGCTCGCGACCGAGCGCGCCAAGGGTCACTTCAGCCGGCAACTGGTCCTCGGCGACAACCTCGATCTCGATCGCGTCGAAGCTGGCTACGCCGATGGCGTACTGCGGCTGACGATTCCTGTTGCCGAGAAGGCCAAGCCGCGCAAGATCGAGATCAGACAGCCGGAGGATGGCGGCACCCCGGCCCTCTCCGCCTGACCGGCCCGGCCGTTCCGGGCATCGGCGTACTCGAGACCTGTGCCGGACTCACGCAGGCCCGGCGCAGGTCTCGAGTCGCCCCGGCGTTTCAGACGACCGGTTCGAGCAGGCCGGTGTCCACGTCGTAGATGAAGCCGCCGACGGCGACGCTGTCGGGGATGAGCGGGTGACTGCGCACCCGGTGTACGTCGCCGCGCACCTGCGCTCGCTGGTCGCTGATCACGTGGAAGGCCTGCCAGGTGGAGTCCTGACCCGCCGAGGCGCTGACCCGCTCGTGCAGCTGCGCCTCGGTGGAGGAAGCCATCGCACAGCGGGTGTGCGGGACGACCATGATCCGGTTGACGTTGAGCAGGTGGGTGCTGAGCACCAGGGCCTCGAGGGCGGCGTCGGTGACCCGGCCGCCGGGGTTGCGGAAGATCTTCGCATCGCCGGCCTTCAGGCCGAGCATGCCGAGCGGATCGATCCGCGAGTCCATGCAGGTGACCAGGGCCACTCCCGCACGGGCGACGCCGTCGAAGCCGGCGAGGCCGAAATCGTTCGCGAATTCCCTGTTGGCGGCCAGCAGGTCGTCGAAGGGACTGGACGTGGGAGCAGCGTCGTTCACATTTTCGACGATAGGGCCTCCCTTCATGTCCTCGTCAGGCGGGTCCCTCACTCTCCTCCCATGGCGAGGGTGGGGATCTGCGAGGACGACCCGCAGGTGCGGTCCGTCCTACGGCGGGCATTGGCCGCTTCGGGGCACGACGTACTGGTGGCGACCAGCGGCGCAGAGCTGCCGGGCGTGCTCACCCAGGAGCCGGAACTGGTGGTCCTCGACGTCGGACTGCCGGATGCGGACGGGCGGGACCTCGCCCAGGCCGCGCGATCCGCCGGGTACGCCGGTGCGATCCTGATGCTCACCGCCCTCGACGGCACCCACAATCTCGTCTCGGGGCTTCGTGCCGGTGCGGACGACTACCTGACGAAGCCCTTCGACCTCGACGAGCTGGAGGCGCGCGTCGAAGCGCTGCTCCGGCGTACCCGCTCGGCGGCCGCCGGCCCGGGCCTGCGTCTCGATGCCGTGGGACACCGTCTCGTGGTCGGTGAGGCCGAGGTCCTGCTCACGCCGACGGAGTTCCGCCTGGTGGCCCGGCTGACCGCGCAGCCCGGTGAGGTGACCCGGCGCAGTGCGCTGGTCGCGGCGGCCTGGCCTCTAGGGGCGCAGGTCTCGGAGAACACCCTCGACTCCTATGTGCGACGGCTGCGCAGCAAGCTCGGGACGGTCGGGCTGGAGGCGGCCGTCGAGACGGTCCGCGGCGTCGGCTACAGGTGGTCGGCCGAGTGAGGCGGATACGACCGCGCACCCTTCGCGGCCGGATCGCGCTGACCGCCTTCGCGGCCACGATGCTGCTCGTCGTCGCCCTGGTATGGCTCTCGCAGTTCCTGCTGCAACGGGCGAACGACGCCGATGCCCGCTCGCTGGCCCGCTCGCGTGCCGACGGCGTCGCCGCGACGCTGCGGGTCCAACACGGCAGGGTCGTCGCCGTCGAGGGGACCGCCGACCGGCTCGACCCGGTCACCTGGGTGTACGACGGCACGGGCCGGCTGCTCGACGGGGATGCCGTGGCGGCGCAGAGCAGGGTGCCAGGACAGTTGACCGGCGTGCATCGCACGACCTACCTGAGGTACGCCGACGTCCAGTGGTTCGCCGCTCCCGTGACGATCGGGAAGGAGCACGTCGTCGCCGTGGCGATGGTCGAACTCGACGGCTACGAGCACGCCCGCAGGCATGCGCTCTGGCTGGCGATCGCGCTCGGAGGCGCGATGGTCGCGGCGGCCACGGGGGTCGCGATCGTGGTGAACCGGCGCAGCCTGGCCGTCGTACGGGAGATGTCGCGGCAGGCGGACCTGTGGCAGGAACACGACCTGGGCCGGCGGTTCGGCCTGGGCCAGCCGCACGACGAGATCGGCGAGCTGGGCCGGACGCTGGACCACATGCTCGACCGGATCGCCTCCGTGATCGCCGCCGAGCGCAGGCTGACCGACGAGATCGCGCACGAACTGCGCACTCCGCTCACCGTGATCCGCGGTGAGGCCCAGCTCGCCCAGCGGGCCGGCACGGCGATCGACGCGGAGGGCGCCGCCGCGATCCTGTCCGCGGTCGACCGGCTGGACGTGTCCATCCGGACGATGCTGCGCGCCGCCCGCGCTCGCGACCTCGGCGAGGGCGACACGTCCCTGGGCGATGCCGTCAACCCGCTGCTCGAGCGCCGCCGGGTGCGGGCGGATGTGATCGGCGCCGGCACCCGGGTCCGGCTCGACCGGGAACTCCTGTCCGCGTTGCTGGCGCCGCTGGTCGACAACGCGGAGCGCCATGCCCACTCGTGGATCCGGGTGCGCGCCGTGGAGACGGGCGAACACCTCGACATCCTCGTCGAGGACGACGGGCCTGGTTTCGTCAATCCGGAAAGGGCTTTCGAGCCCAAACCGGGTGAACTGCGGGGCATCGGCCTGGTCGTCGTACGACGGCTGGCGCGGGTGTCCGGTGCGGAGGTCTCGGCCCTGCCCGGTCCGGGTGGCTGCGTCGTACTCCGGCTGCCGACGGCGTGAATCAGATCGGCTGAGGTACGTCGGCGCGCCAGCGACGTACGGGGGTCGGCTGCTTGCCGCAGGAGTCGATGGAGACTCCCTCCTCGGTGCTCGTCACCGTGACGGTCCATCCGCGGCCGTCGCGGTGGCGCACCAGCCAGGTGTCGTCGTGCGGCTCGACGACCAGCGCGGTGTCGTCGTACTCGGCGATCGTCGTACGTACGGCGGCCTCGGCCACCTGACCGCCGCCCGGCCACGTGGAGCGGCCGCGCAGCCCGGTCAGGCTGACCCGGCCGGCCGCGGCCTCGCCGAGCAGCGGAGCGGCGTCGAGCACGCGACCGTGCAGATAGCCGGACGGCAGCAGCACGGTCGTCGCCGCGAAGCGGTGCCCGGAGGTGTGGGTGACCTCCCAGACCTGGTCGGGATGCTCCTCGGCCGCGGTGACCGCGACCGGCCGGCCCAGCCGAGCGCAGCACACGTCGCGGGTGCCGTTGGTGCAGACCAGCAGCACCGGCTCGGTCGTCTGCGCCAGTGCCGGCAGGGAGGCCCGGGTCGCGTCCCGGTCGCCACGTGCCAGCGCCCCCAGGTCGATCTCGAGTACGACGGCCGGGTCGGCGATCTCCGCGGTGAGCATCCACTGCCGGTCGGGGTGGGTGCTGGCGAGGATGAGCCGTCGCGAGCCGCGGTGCAGGTCCGCGTGCTTGCCCGGGCGCCGGATCAGCGCCGGCCGGATGCCGGCCTCGCCAGCGCGCTGCTCGATCGCGCCACCGATCTCCGGGTCGAGGTGCGAGGTGGTGAAGGCGGTTCGCCCCCACGGGCCGTTCTGCTCCAGGCAGAGCCAGCCCGAGGCCTGGGGTGCGCTCCCGATCAGGGGCTCGTCGGCCTCGAGAGAGGAGCCGGTGCAGGTCTGCTGAGCAGGCATGGCGTCAACCTATGGCACCGGCCGTCGGCGCCGGAAATGCGACGATCCCGCCGTACCTGGAGGTACGACGGGATCGCCGGAGTTCTGTGAACGATCAGAGCTTCTTGGTGCCCGGGGTCGCGCCACCCATGATGGTGGAGGTTCCGGCGATGACGGCGCGGAACTTGTGCTTGCCGGGGATGCGCTTGGTGAAGGCGCCCTTGCCCTTCTTGTTGAGCTTCACGGTCTTGATGGTCTTCCAGTGACTGCCCTTCTTCATCTGGACCTTCAGCTTGTGACCCCTCCAACCGACCCACTTGCCGTTGGTGGCGTAGTAGGAGGTGCCGACCTTGAACTTGTGGGTCGCGCCGCGGGCGGTGATGTGGACGGCGTTGTAGCCGTCGACGTTTCCGCGGATCGCGCTGAGGATGCGGAAGCTCGAGGGCACGTTGACACCCTCGCAGTGACCGCTGCCGGTGCCGTAGGAGGTGATCTTCAGGTTGCGCACCGAGAAGGCGCCGCGGCCCCAGGAGTTGGGAACGATGAACGAGAAGCGGCTGCCGTAGTCGTGACCGGCGACCGGGTCGATGGTGCCGACGAAGGTGTTGCCGCGGTAGACATCTGCGGAGTCGACGAACCAGTCGGTGATGCCGGGGTCAGAGCTCGCAGACATGCTGAGGTAGACGACCTGGCTGCTGTAGCTGGCGATGGTGGCCCCGCCGTTGACCGAGTTGACGGTCACACCGGCGCAGGTCGCCGCCTGGGCCGCCGTGGTGGTGCCCAGGGCGATGCCCGCCGAGGCAAGTGTGGTGGCGATGGCCAGCGCGGCTGACCGCTTGAAAGAGATGCGCATTCCCGAGTTCCCCCCGAGTAGTCGTTGTCGGACGGGGGCTCGCCACTGAGAACAACCTGAGAGCCGAGCCTCCCGGGCGACATCATGCCAGCAATTGCGAGGCATCCACGACATCGGGGTCCCGTAAGTGTCGCAGGCCCAGGAGGGCGACCAGCGCGGCGACGACGGCGCACACCGCCGCGCCCACGAAGACGACGTGCAATTGTTGGAGTGCGGCATCGCGGAGCTGGTCCGTGTACGCCGAGCACCGGGTGCTCACTCCACCGCAGATCTCGTGCGGCGAGGGGATCTTGTCCGAGGCGGCGTAGTAGCGCCGGAGGCCCAGTGTGGTCAGGCCGGAGATGCCGACCAGCATGCCGACCATGCGCGCGACGACGAGCAGGGCACTGCTCACCCCGTGCACGGCGGACGGCGTATGGGCCAGCAATGCGTTGTTGACCGGCGCCAGCGCCAGCCCGAAGCCCAGCCCGGCCGCGGCCAGCGAGACCGAGGAGGTCAGGTGATGCAGGGAGGTCGCGCCCCAGAGGCTCATGGACCAGATGCCGGCGGCGGCGAGCAGCATGCCGCCGGCCGCGACGATGCCATTGGCCAGTCGCCGGCACAGAAGCCCGCCGAGCACCGCGCCGACGGGCAGGGCCACCAGGAATTCGACGAGGACCAGGGCGGCCTTGGTCTGCGAGTCGGAGTACACGGTCGCCCGGGCGAAGATCGGCACATCGGTGAGCACGGCGATCAGCGCCGATCCGATGAAGAAGCTGGTCACCAGCGAGGCCCAGGCCGGCCGGGCGCGCAGGGCGTCTCCGGGGATGAGCGGGTGGCGAGCGCGACGTAGGTGCAGGACGAGCACGGCGAGAGCGATGACCGAGATCGCCAGGAGCCACGGCCCGGCCGCCGAGATCACCTGGACCTGCGGGTCGGCGGTCGCGAAGGTCAGGATGATCCCGCCGAGGACCACCGCGAGCAGCAGCGCGCCACCCAGGTCCGCCTCCCTCAGGGCCGCCCGCCAGGCGGACACGTCGACGAGGCGGCGGCGCCGCGGCGATCCGGTGGCGATCCACCCGGCGAGCGCGAGCGCGACAGCCAGGTCGCCGATGCCGATCGGCGACCACCAGAGATGCCAGCCCGCGGGCTCGGCATTGCCGAAGGGCACGAACGGTGCGCCCCAGGTGACCGAGGTGATCAGGCCGGCGGGCTGTCGCATCACCAGCAGCAGGCCGGCGAGGAATACAGCGACGAGCAGGAGGCCGACGAGGTCGGGCCGACGTCGTGGGCCGGTCGGCCGCCCCTTAGACAGGAGCGCGAGCACGCCGGCGACCGCGAGATTCACCCAGAAGATCCAGCGCCAATCGGAGATCGCCAGGATCGCGGCGCCGTACAGGGGGCCGACGACGCTGCCCAGCTCCTGAACCGCGCCGACGATCCCCAGGGGCACGCTGCGCCGGTCGGCCGGATAGAGATCGGCGACGAGCGCCAGCGTCACCGGGACCAGGCCGCCGCCGCCGACGCCCTGCAGGAAGCGTCCGGCGACCAGGCTGGGCAGGTCGTACGCCGCGGCCGTGATCAGTGAGCCGAAACCGAAGAGCACCAGCGAGCCGATCAGCACCGGGGGACGCCCGCGCACGTCGGCGATCCGGCCGATCAGCGGCAGCATCGCGACATAGCCGAGCAGGAAGCCGGAGAGGATCGGCGCGGCTCGTTGCAGTTGGTCGATGCTCAGTCCGACCGAGGCCATCATGTCGGGCAGGCAGAGCACGACCACGTAGGTGTCGGCGGCCGCGAAGGCGACCGCCAGCGAGGCGAGCGGCAGCAGCCGCCGTCGGTCCGCGACGGACATCACGGAGCGGTGATCTTCACGTCCTGGCCGTAGTCATCGACATTGAGCGTGTAGGTGACATCGCCGGAGCCGGAGAAGAAGGGTCCCTTCACCGTCACCGAGGTCACCTCGTGCGACTTGTTGATGTTCACCGTGGTGGCGTAGGTCGCCGTGGCGTCGGCGCTGGGGATGATCTTCTGCACGTCGGCGCCGTCGAGGCTGCCGCCGTACGTGGTGACCACCTGGGAGCCGGCGCGCGCGGTGCCGTTGGTGCGGGCGTCCTTGAGCTTGGTGAGCAGCGCGGACAGTCCGTTGTCCGGGTCCATGAAGCCGGCCGGATCTGGCGCGTTGTACTCGGCGGGGTCGATCGTCGTGTAGATCGGCGGGCCGAGCGGGATCTTCGCGTAGACCTTCCCGTCGACCGCGACCAGTGGAACGGTCGCCTGGAAGCCCTTGAACATCACGTCGACGCTGCCCTTCCAGGCCGCCGGGTCGTGGGTGCCGACGCCGTCCGCCTTGAGGACCGCATCGCCGGAGGGCTTGGAGGTGGTCGCGAGCACCATGTGCCAGCTCGACGCCTTGTCCATGGCCGCCTTCGCCTCGGACAGTGCCTTGGTCGGCGACTCCGAGGAGCCCGAGCCGCCGCCGCATCCGGTCGGGCTCGTCATCAGGAGTACGGCGCCGCCGAGGGCTGCCAGGGACGTACGCGATCTCATGGCGCTCAGCCTCCCATGCGGACCGGTCCGGCGCAGGCGGCGATCGCCTGCGACACGGGTACGCCGGAACCGTCGCGGCGGCCGACCTCCTCGGGAAGGTCGACGGGGGACCCGTTCGCCGCGGCGGCGAGTGCCGGCGTCGTGCCCGCCCAGCCGAAGAGCAGCTTGTCCTCGCCCTTGAGGAAGCGCATGCAGCGCACGCCGCCGGTGGCCCGGCCCTTCGACGGGTACTCGGAGAAGGGCGTCACCTTCACGCTGCCGGCCTCGGTGCCGGGCAGGGCGTCCGCCGAGCCCGCGACCGTGACGACGAGCGAGTCGGCGGAGTCGAGCACGGTGAAGGCGACCACGTCGGCACCCGTGGAGAGCTTGATGCCGGCGATGCCGCCGCCACCGCGGCCCTGTGGGCGGACCAGGTCGGCGCCGAAGTGCAGCAACTGCGCGTCGGAGGTGATGAAGCAGAGCTCCTCCTGGCCGCTGCGCAACTGCGCCGCGCCGACGACCTCGTCGCCGTCCTTGAGCGCGATGACCTCCCAGTCGTCGCGATTGCTGAGCACCTCGGGGTTGACCCGCTTGACCACACCGGACCGGGTACCGAGCGCGAGACCGGGGGAGTCGGGATCGAAGTCGGTGAGCCCGAGCACCCGCTCGCGCGGCGCCAGCTCGACGAACTCGCTCAGCGGCGCACCGCCCTTCAGCGAGGGCCGCTGGGCCGTGGCGGGAAGGGTCGGCAGCTCCAGAGCGCTCAACCGGATCAGACGTCCGGCGGAGGTGAGCAGGCCGAAGTGACCGCGGGCCGTCGTACGGACCTCGGCGATGATCACGTCGTGCCGGCCGCGGGCGCCGCCCTCGCCGGGCGCCTCCGTGGACGTCGTACGCGCGAGCAGGCCGCTGGACGAGAGATAGACGAAGCACGGGTCGTCGGCCACCTCGAGCGGCGTCGCCGAGGCGCTCGCGGTGGCGCCCGAGGACTCCAGCAGGACGGTACGACGCGGTGTGCCGTAGGTCTTCGCGACCTCGGCGAGCTCGCTGCCGACCAGCTCGCGCAGCTTCTCCGGGTCGCCGAGGATCTCGTCGAGGTCGGCGATCGTCTGGCGCAGCTCGTCGGCCTCGCGGTCGAGTTCCAGCTTGGAGAACTTGGTCAGCCGGCGCAGCGGCATGTCGAGGATGTAGTTGGCCTGCAGCTCGGTGAGGTCGAAGACCGTCATCAGGCGCTCGCGGGCCTGCTCGGCGTTGTCGCTGCTGCGGATCAGCTGGATGACCTCGTCGATGTCGAGGATCGCGATCAGCAGGCCCTCGACGAGGTGCAGCCGGTCGGCTGCCTTGCCGCGACGGTACGACGAGCGCCGCCGGACGACCTCGAAGCGGTGATCCAGGAAGACCTGGAGCATCTCGCGCAGGCCGAGTGTGCGCGGCTGGCCGTCGACCAGCGCGACCGCGTTGATGCCGAAGGAGTCCTCGAGCGGGGTCATCTTGTAGAGCTGCTCGAGCAGGGCCTCGGGGTGGAAGCCGTTCTTGACCTCGATGACCAGGCGCAGGCCGTGCTTGCCGTCGGTGAGGTCCACGACGTCGGAGATGCCCTGGAGCTTCTTGGCGTTGACCAGCTTCTTGATCGCCTCGATGACGCGCTCGGTGCCGACGCCGTAAGGGAGCTCGGTGACGACGATGCCCTTCTTGCGCGGCGTCACCGACTCGATCCGGGCGGTGGCGCGCATCTTGAAGGTGCCGCGGCCGGTCTCGTAGGCGTCGCGGACGCCGTCCAGCCCGACGATCTTGCCGCCCGTGGGGAGATCGGGGCCGGGGATGTAGCGCATCAAGGTGTCGAGGGAGGCGTTCGGGTGCTTGATCAGGTGACGCAGCGCCTGCACCACCTCGACCAGGTTGTGCGGGGCGATGTTGGTGGCCATACCGACCGCGATGCCGGTCGCGCCGTTGACGATCAGGTGCGGGATCGCGGCGGGGAGCACCGCCGGCTCCTGCTCGCGTCCGTCGTAGTTGGGCCGGAAGTCGACGGTGTCCTCGTTGATCGAGGCGGTCATCTCCACGGCCGAGGGCGCCATCCGGCACTCGGTGTAACGCATCGCCGCGGGCGGGTCGTCGGGGGAGCCGAAGTTGCCGTGGCCGTCGACGGTGGGCAGCCGCATCGACCACGACTGGGCCATCCGGACCAGGGCGTCGTAGATCGCGGTGTCGCCGTGGGGGTGGAAGCGACCCATGACCTCACCGACGACGCGGGAGGACTTCACGTGGCCGCGCTCGGGGCGCAGGCCCATGTCGTACATCGAGTAGAGGATGCGGCGCTGAACCGGTTTGAGGCCGTCGCGGGCGTCCGGGATCGCCCGGGCGTAGATCACCGAGTAGGCGTATTCGAGATAGCTGGTGCGCATCTCGTCGCCGACGTCGATGTCGACGATGTTCTCCTCGAAGTCTTCCGGAGGCGCAGGGGTCTTGCGGGCCATGGGCGGCATTCTCGCAAGGGTGACCGACGATTCTGCCGCGGGGCGCGCGGTAGGCCCCGACCGGTAGATTGCAGGCGTGACCACCGTGCCCGTGCCGTACCCCGCCCACTGGGAGGCGGATGTCGTGCTGCGCGACGGGCGTACGGCGCACATGCGGCCGATCGTGGGCACCGACGAGCAGGGCCTGGTCGACTTCTACGAGGGCGTCTCCGAGCAGTCCCGCTATCTGCGCTTCTTCGCGCCGATGCCGCGCCTGTCCGAGAAGGACCTCCATCGGTTCACGCACGTCGACCACCACGACCGGGTCGCCTTCGTGCTCACGCTCGCCGAGCAGATCATCGCGGTGGGCCGCTACGACCTGATCGGCCCGGGCAAGGCGGAGGTCGCCTTCCTGGTCCAGGACCAGCACCAGGGCCGGGGCGCGGCTCAGCTGCTGCTCGAGCACCTGGCCCAGGCGGGCCGGGAGAACGGCGTGAACCTCTTCGTGGCCGAGGTGCTCGCCGAGAATCGCCGCATGGTGCAGGTCTTCCGCGAGCAGGGCTACAAGGTCACCGGCAATTTCGAGGAGGGTGTGCTCCACCTCGAATTCCGGATCGACCCGACCGACACCGCGATCGGCGTGATGGCCGCCCGGGAGCATCGGGCCGAGGCCGCCTCGATCGAGACCTTCTTCAGCGCCAGGAGCATCGCCGTGATCGGTGCCTCGCGGCGCTCGGACACGATCGGTTCGGTCCTGGTCCGCAATCTGGTGCTGGGCGACTACTCCGGCCTGGTCTACGCGGTGAACCCCAGCGCCACGTCCGTCTCCGGGCTGCCGGCGTACTCCACGGTGGGGGACATCCCCGGTGAGGTCGACGTCGCGATCGTCGCCGTACCGGCCGATGCCGTCACCGATGTGGTCCTCGACTGCGCCAACAAGGGCGTCCACGGACTGATCGTGATCTCGTCGGGCTTCGCCGAGACCGGCACCGAGGGCCGCCAGCGGCAGCGCCGCCTGGTCGGCCTGGCCCGCTCCTACGGCCTGCGCCTGATCGGCCCCAACTGTCTGGGCGTGATCAACACCGCCGCCGGCATCAGCCTCAACGCCTCGCTCTCGCCGATCATGCCGCCGCGCGGACGCGCCGGCTTCTTCTGCCAGTCCGGCGCCCTCGGCACCGCGATCCTGGAGAAGGTCCAGGGCCGCGGGCTCGGCCTCTCCACCTTCATCAGCGCCGGCAACCGCGCCGACGTGTCGGGCAACGACCTCCTGCAGTACTGGGAGGAGGACGACGCCACCGAGGTGATCCTGCTCTACCTGGAGTCGATCGGTAACCCGCGCAAGTTCTCGCGGATCGCCCGCCGCGTCTCCCGGAACAAGCCGATCGTCGCGGTCCGCTCGGGGCGCGCCACCCAGGGTGTGCCGATGGGTCACGCGGTGCAGTCCATCGAGGCACCGCAGGCGGCCGTCGACGAGATGTTCCGTCAGGCGGGCGTGATCCAGGTCGACACCCTCGACGAGATGTTCGACGTGGCCCAGTTGCTCGCCCACCAGCCGCTGCCGGTCGGCGGCCGGGTCGCGGTGGTCGGCAACTCCGACGCGATCGGCCTGCTCGCCACGGATGCGGCCGTCGCCAGCGGCCTGACCGTGACCCGTGCGATCTCGCTGGGCGCCGAGGCCAACTCCGAGGACTTCGAGCACGCGCTCGACGCGGCGATCGACGATCCCGAGGTCGACGCGGTCGTGGCCGTCTACATCCCGCCGCTCGATGCCGGCGGGCAGGACGTCGCCAATGTGCTCGCCACCGTCGGCGAGCAGTCCGAGAAGCCCCTGGTCTCGACCTTCCTGGGGCGCGAGGGCATTCCCGAACTCCTCCGCATCCCCGACCTGTCCGGCAGCACCGCCGGTCGCGGCTCGGTGCCGTCGTACCCGGCCGTCGAGTCCGCGGTCCGCGCGCTCGCGCGCGTCGTCGAGTACGTCGGTTGGCTGGAGCGTCACGACGAAGGCGGCGAGGCGGTCGACAACATCGACCCCGCGGCCGCCCAGCGCATGGTCAGCCAGCTGCTGATCGACCACCCAGAGGGGCACGACCTGTCCTTCGACGAGACCCGAGTGCTGCTCAGCCACTACGGCGTCACGGTGTGGCCGCGGATCGCGGTCAACTCGCTCGAGGAGGCGGTCGGCGCCGCCGAGCAGCTCGGCTGGGATGTCGTGCTCAAGGCGACCGCGGAGCGCTTCCGCCAGGGTCCCGGGCTGGGCCACGTGTGGCGCAACATCGTCGGCCCCGACGACATGGAGCAGGCCTGGCAGCTGCTCACCGCCGACCTGAGCGACCCGGTGTCCGCGCGCTTCGTGGTGCAGCGCAATGCGCATCCCGGCGTACCCGTGGCCGTGGGTGGCCTCGAGGATCCGCTCTTCGGGCCGGCGGTCTCCTTCGGGGTGGCCGGCTCGTTGACCGAACTGGTCGGCGACCTCTCCTACCGGATCCCGCCGCTGTCCGCGCTCGACGCGGCCGAACAGGTCCGCTCGGTCCGTGCGGCGCCGCTGCTCTTCGGCTACCGCGGCAGCGAAGCGGTCGACGTCGGCGCCGTCGAGGTCCTGATCCGCCGGGTGGCGCTGCTCAAGAACGACCTGCCCCAGGTGCGCGCGGTCAACCTCGACCTGGTGCACGCGTGGAAGGGCGGAGTCGAGGTGCTCGGCGCCTCGGTTCGCATCGACGCGGTCAGCGATCCGCGCTCCGACCTCTTCGTACGCCGGCTGACCTCGACCGTGGCGACGGTGCCGGGCTGATGCAGATGCCGTCCCGCCGGACCCTCTCGATCGCCTTCGTCGTCGTGACCTTGGTGGCGATCGCTCCTCTCCAGGGCCTCGACCGCGCGGCCAACCACAGATGGCTGGTCGGACTCGGCCACCACGTGGTGTGGT
>JASLCW010000251.1 GCA_030151765.1 Marmoricola sp. | reverse complement strand
TACTCGCTGAACTGCTGAGCGGCCTCCGCGGCAGCGGCCTCGGCCGCACGCGCCTCGGCGGCGAGTTCCTCGGGGTCGACCTCCTCGCAGGTGAGCAGGTCGGCGTTGATCTCGCGGAAGGCGATGGAGAGCGGCTTCTCCTGGACGTGGGTGTCCACAAGCGGGCCGACGTACTCGAGCAGACCCTCACCCAGCTGCGAGTAGTAGGCGTTGATCTGGCGGGCCCGCTTGGCACCGTAGAGCACCAGCTGGTACTTCGAGTCGGTCTTGGACAGCAGGTCGTCGATCGGGGGGTTGGTGATCCCCTCGGCGATGGGCTGGGTTCCGGACACGCGTAAGCCTCACAGACAGTAGAAGAAGTCGGGCCTGGGCCTCGGTGCTGAACCCGCAGCCGTCAGGACCGCATCAATGCTATCAACTCGTCGGCAGCCTGCGGAATCGAGACGTTCACGACCGTCGCGTCGAACTCGCTCTCGGCGGCCAGTTCCTCCCGCGCGGTGACCAGACGGCGCTCCCGCTCCTCGGCGGTCTCGGTGCCACGACCGACCAGCCGCTTGACGAGCTCCTCCCAGCTCGGCGGCGCCAGGAAGACGAACCGCGCCTCCGGCATCCGCTCGCGGACCTGGCGCGCGCCCTGCAGGTCGATCTCCAGCAGGGCCAGCTTCCCGGCCGCCAGCGCGTCCAGGACGGGCTGCCGCGGGGTGCCGTACCGGGCCTTCTTGTGTACGACGGCCCACTCGAGGAGCTCTCCCCGCTCGACCAGACCGTCGAAGTCCTCCTCGGTGACGAAGAGATAGTGCTGTCCGTCGATCTCGCCCGGCCTTGGCGCCCGCGTCGTCGCCGACACCGAGATCCAGACCTCGGGATGGTGCTCACGCACCCACGTCGCAACCGTGCCCTTGCCGACCGCAGTGGGTCCGGCGAGGACGGTGAGACGGGCCGGCTGATCAGCCATGGCTACTCGGAGGCGAACTCGGCGACCAGCGCGGCCACCTGCTTGACGCCCAGGCCGCGCACCCGGCGGCTCTCGGCGATGGCGATGCGCTCCATGATCTGCTTGGCGCGCACCTTGCCGACACCCGGCATCGACTGGAGCAGGTCGCTGACTCGCATCTTGCCGATCACGTCGTTGTGCTCGCCCTCGGCGAGCACCTCGGCGATCGAGGCACCGGAGTGCTTCAGCCGGTTCTTCACCGCCGCTCGCTCACGACGCGAGGCCGCGGCCTTGTCGAGCGCCGCCTGGCGCTGTTCAGGGGTGAGATTCGGCAGGGCCACGCACATGTCCTTCTGCTGCGGTCGATCGCTTCGGCTGACCGCGCCAATCTAGTCAGTCCGATTCGGCGAAGCCAACGGGAGCGGCGAGATGCCGATCACTTCCCCGCCGGTGCCGTCCGCGCGAGTGCCGCCACCACCGCGGCCGTGCCCGCGGCGGGTGCGCTCAACCAGGCGCAGCCGCGGATCCGCACCTGCGCTTCACCGACGATCGTGATCCGTCCCGTCCTCGGGTGCCAGAGCCCGACCTTCCGCCCCTGCGACACGAGCAGGGCGCTCCCGGACGGATTCCAGCAGCCGACCGACCACGGAGCCGGTACGGTCCCGACGATCATCAGGTCGGCACCGAATACGGCGCCCCCGCCCGCGCTGTCGGTACGGAAGCCGGTGATCGGCTGCCGGTCCGGATACGGATTGGAGAGCAGGTCGACGTACATGCCGTGCAGCACCGTCGTCCGGAGCACTCCCCCTGAGGCGCTGCGGACGCCGATCTCGGTGGGGCCGCCGAGGCCGGCTTCGGTACGACGAGCCGTCACCACCGTGCCGCCCGCACCCCAGACGGCCGTCGACTGATGAGCCTCGGCGGGAAGGTAGACCGATGCCGTCGGAGTCTTCGCGCCCCGGATCCGGTACCGGTCGATCACATAGCTGTTCTTCGTCGGACGCGCGACGAGTACCTCACCGCGGGCATTGATCGAAGGCGCGGACGCGGCCGCCTCCGTCGGCTTCGAAGAGGCGCTGTCGAGGATTCGCAGCTGATCGAAGCCGCGCTCGGCCGTGGCCACCGCGACGCCGGCCGAGGAGGCCGCGAACTGCGAGATGCCGTAGTCCGGCGGATTCGCGGTCATCGCCCTCAACGCCTGGCCGGCACCGGACACCTCGTAGACATTGGCCGAGATGTCCTTGGGCCCGGCCAGGACGTAGAGCGTCCCCGGGAGTCGCGTCGTACCCGAGACCCACAGCGGGGTGGCCGTGGCCGGGCTGGTCGACGGTCGCACCGGCGGGGACGACGAGCCGGCGCAGCCCGCTGTCCCCACCAGTGCGGCGGCCGCGAGAGCGGCCGCCAGCGGCCTCAGTTGAAGGATCCGCACTTGATTCCGAACGGGTGGGAGCAGAAGGCGCGCAGCGTGCCGTAGATGTAGTACGAGAAGGCGCGGTTGTCGGTCTGGTTCAGCTCGACCAGCAGGTGGCCGTTGTTGCCCTGGTAGTCACCGGTGCCCTGCCAGCGCCACGTGTGGCCGGAGCTGTAGAGCGCGTTCACCCGATTGTTGTTGTAGGGCTCCATGTTGGAGACCGACTCGATGTCGCCGTCGCGTCCGGTGCTGCCGCTGTGCGAGCCGCCGCCGACCCCGGTGGTGGCGCTGATCGTGACCGGACCGGCCGCGAACTTCAGTCCCATGGACGAGCCGACCGTGCCGTTGACGACCTTGGTGCCCCACTTCGTGCCGACGGTCTGGTCGGCCTTGCGCCCGAAGGCCATCGAGCCCTCGCTGCGGTACTGGTGGTAGCCGTTCGACACGTCGCTGCCGCCCGTCATGCAGAACTCCCAGTCCTTCTTGGCGTGGCCGGCGACGCGACGGGCCTTGTTGAGCAGGTAGGGGAAGAGAATCCACTTGAGGGTGTACGAGCGACCCGAGGAGTTGTAGCGGATCGGGTTGTAGGCCTTCAGCCGTCCCGATGAATCCGTACGGATGTAGCAGGAGTAGCTCCCGACCCCGCGGGCGGCGACCCGCGGTACGGCGGCGACCCGGGTGACGACCCGGGCCTTGGTCGCGTTGGGACTGACGTCGCGGGCACTCACCACGCGGAACTGCTTCGCCGTCTGTCCGAAGCTCGCCTGGACGAGCACGGCGGCCTGCTTCGTGGTCTTGACCCGGTCACGGGACTTGTTCGCCTGGCCGGAGGCACCGAAGGCCGCCGGAGCCGTGAGTGCGACGGCGAGCGCCGCCACAGGGATGAGAAGTGATCTGGTCCGCATCTGTTTCTCCCGAGAGCTGTGCAGCCCGAGTGCTGCAGCGATGCGATACCCACCTCGTGGTGCCGTCAAACCGGCCCGCTCACATCCCGAGGTTGAGCTTGCAGACGTCGCGGGCCTCCTGGTCGATCGCGAAGGCCGCGGTCGTGGCCGCCGGTGTGGCCAGCAGTGCCGCCGCGTCCGCGATCTCCTTGCGTGCAGCGGCGCTCGTGCCGGCCGGCGGTACCCCCTTGCTGAAGTCGTCGGCCTTGATGCCCGCGTCGTCGAGAGCCTTCTGCAGCCCCTGGATCGGGCCGAGGAAGTTCTGCCAGTCGTCGGCGATGTCGGAGGGCGCCTTGGTCGCCATCTGCTCGAGCATCGGGAGATTCTTCAACAGCGCGTCCGGCGTGCTCGTGGCGAACATCTCGGAGAACTGCACCTGGTGCGAACGCAGGTCACCGCAGTAGTCGTCGATCGCGTTGCCGCCGGTGATCCAGGTGACCGGATTGCCGCATCCGGACAGCAGGCCGGCCAGCAGCGCCGCCCCCGCCGCCGTGCGGAAGCGCCCACCCAACGACCCGCCGGTCATCCCGCCACGACCCGCGCGATCTCGTCGGCCTGGTTGCGTACGGCGTCGCGCAGCGCGGCCGGGTCAGGACCGGCCCGCAGGACCGACCGTGAGACCGAGGCGAGCACGTTGGGCAGCACCCCGGCGAAGATCCGGCGTACCGACTCGGCATCGCCGCCTTGCGCACCCACACCGGGTGCGAGCAGCGGTCCGTTGATCGCCAGCGACTCGTCGGGAACCTCGATCGTCGCGCCCACGACGGCGCCGAAGGAGCCCAGCGGCGCGTCGGCGCCGTTCAGGCCACGGAGTTCGTCGAGGACGATGCCGGCCACGCTGCGGCCGTCGTTGACGGCGCCCTGCACCTGTGCGCCCTCGGGGTTGGAGGTGAGTGCGAGCACGAAGACGCCGGCGTCGTTGGCGCGGGCGACCTCGAACATCGGGCCGAGGCTGCCGAAGCCGAGGAAGGGCGAGGCGGTGATGCAGTCGACGGCCAGCGGCGAGGTCTGGTCGAGATAGGCATCGGCGTAGGCCCGTGCGGTCGAGCCGATGTCGCCGCGCTTCACGTCGAGCACCACCTGGGCGCCGAGGGCGCGCGCGGTCTCGATGGTCCGCTCCAGGACCGCGATGCCCTGCGCGCCGAAGCGCTCGAAGAAGGCGGACTGCGGCTTGACGGCCGCGGCCGTCGCACCGAAGGCCTCGGCCGCGGTCAGCGCGAAGTGCTCCAGGCCGGCGAGGTCGTTGCCGACGCCCCACTCGTGCAGCAGCGCCTCGTGGGGATCGATCCCCGCGCAGAGCGGCCCGCGCTCGTCCATCGCCTGCCGCAGCCTTGCCCCGAAGGTACTCATGCCTTGTTCCTGTCCTCGGCCAGCGCCTTGTTGATCCGCCGTGCCCAAAGCGGGCCTTCGTAGATGAAGGCCGTGTATCCCTGGAGCAGGTCCGCGCCGGCGCGCAGACGTTCACGAGCATCGTCGACGGTGGTGATCCCGCCGACGCCGACCAGCGTCAACTGCGCCCCCACACGACCGCGCAGCAGGGTCATGACGTCGTTCGCGCGGGCCCGCAGCGGTGCACCCGAGAGTCCGCCGCCGCCGGCCGCGTCGATCTGGGTCGCCGACGACGTCAGACCCTCACGTCCGATGGTCGTGTTGGTGGCCACGATGCCGTCGAGACGCTGGGCCACCGCGAGATCGGCCACCGCGCGCACGTCGTCGTCGTCCAGATCGGGCGCGATCTTCACCAGCAGGGGCACCTTGCGCTCGGTCACCTCATCGGCGCGACAGCGTACGGCGACCAGCAGCGGCTCGAGCTTCTCGACGGCCTGCAGATTGCGCAGTCCCGGTGTGTTGGGTGAGGAGACATTGACGACGAGATAGTCGGCGTACGGCGCGAGCAGGCCGGTGCTGAACTCGTAGTCCGCGACCGCGTCCTCCTCCGCGACGACCTTGCTCTTGCCGATGTTCACCCCGAGGACGGCACGTGGCCGGGATTCGTTGCGGCTTCGCGCCCGATGCGCCAGCCGCAGCGCAACCGCCTCGGCGCCGTCGTTGTTGAAGCCCATCCGGTTCACGATCGCGCGATCGGCCGGCAACCGGGCCAGCCGCGGCTGCGGATTGCCCGGCTGCGGGCGCCCGGTGATGGTGCCGATCTCGACGAAGCCGAAGCCCAACCCGGCGAGTGCGTCGATCCCGACGCCCTGCTTGTCGAAGCCCGCGGCCAGGCCGAGGACGCCTGGGAAGTCCAGGCCCATCGCCCGGACCGTGTTCCCCCGCTGCGGCAGCCGGCCGGTCACCGGCCCGGCCGCGCGGATGGCGCGGAAGGCGGCGTGATGGATGCGTTCCGGATCGGTCCGGGTGAAGACCTGGTCGAAGAGCAACCGGTAGGGATTCACCGGCTCGCCGCCCAGTCCTGCAGCGACCGCACCCCGATCTCCCCGGTCCGGGCCGCGGCGATGCCCTGGACGGCGGCCGCCGCACCCTGGACGGTCGTGATGCACGGCGTACCGGTGAGGACCGCTGCCGCGCGGATCTCGTAGCCGTCGACACGCGCCTCGGATGCGGAGCCGTTGGGAGTGTTGACGATCAGGTCGATCTCGCCGTCGAGGATCATCTGGACCGAGGTCTTCTCGCCCTCGCCGCCCTCGCCCTCGAAGTGCTTGCGCACGACGGTGGCGTTGATGCCATTGCGGCGGAGCACCTCGACCGTGCCCTGCGTCGCGAGGATCTCGAAGCCGTAGTCGGCCAGCACTCGCGCCGGGAAGATCATCGAGCGCTTGTCGCGGTTGGCGATCGAGATGAAGACCTTGCCGGAGGTCGGCAGCGGACCGTACGCCGCCGCCTGCGACTTGCTGAAGGCGATGCCGAAGTCCGCGTCGAAGCCCATCACCTCACCGGTCGACTTCATCTCCGGGCCGAGCACCGAGTCGACGAACCTGCCCTCCGGCGTGCGGAAGCGGTTGAAGGGCAGGACCGCCTCCTTGACGGCGATCGGCGCGTCGGCCGGCAACATGCCTCCGTCACCCGTCTCGGGCAGCACCCCTGCCTTGCGCAGCTCGGCGATGGTCTCGCCCATCATCACGCGGGACGCGGCCTTGGCCAGCGAGGTGCCGGTCGCCTTCGAGACGAAGGGCACCGTACGGGAGGCACGCGGGTTGGCCTCCAGGACGTAGAGCACGTCCGAGCCCAGCGCGAACTGGATGTTGATCAGGCCACGTACGCCGACGCCCGCCGCGATGCCCTCGGTCGCCGCGCGGATCCGCTGGATCTCGGTGGCACCCAGGGTGATCGGCGGAAGGGTGCACGAGGAGTCGCCGGAGTGGATGCCGGCTTCCTCGATGTGCTCCATGACGCCGCCGAGGAAGAGCTCGTTGCCGTCGTACAGGGCGTCCACGTCGATCTCGACCGCGTCGTCGATGAACCGATCGATGAGAACCGGACGGTCCTCGCTGATCAGATCGGTCGCGGCCGCGAGGTACGACTTCAGCTGGTCGTCGGAGTAGACGATCTGCATGCCACGACCGCCGAGGACATAGCTCGGGCGGACCAGGACCGGGTAGCCGATGCCGTGGGCGATCTGCTGCGCGTCGTCGTACGAGACGGCGGTGCCGTGCTTGGGCGCGACCAGGCCGGCCTCGTCGAGCACCCGGCCGAAGGCGCCGCGCTCCTCGGCGAGATCGATCGCCTCGGGCTGGGTG
>JASLCW010000234.1 GCA_030151765.1 Marmoricola sp. | reverse complement strand
GCCTCGCCCGCGCGGGCGCACCCGACGGCCTGCCGCTGCTGCCGCCGGGGGCGAGGCTGAGCAGGGCGTCGACGTCGAGATGCCGCTCGACCAGATCGCCCAGGAGGTCGAGGCGCCCTTGCCTGGCAAGGGGAAACGAGACCGCGGACGGTGTCAGATCGAGTGCCTCGGTCAGGAAGGCGCGCCGGAGGTCATCGCCTTCGAGAGCGCCGTGCCACATCGTGCCGAAGACCTTTCCACGACGGGCGCCGCCGAGGAAGTCGTCGTCACCGTCGCGGGTGATGTGTCCGTGGTGGATCTCGTAGCCACTCGCGGGTACGCCGAGCGCGGTACCCGTGGGGAGGCGGAGGTTCTTCTCGGCTCGGAAGTCGGTGTGGATGTCGAGCAGACCCAATCCCGTCACGGAGGCGCCTGCTTCACCTTCCACGCCGAGCGGATCGGTGATCGTGCGGCCCAGCATCTGGAAGCCGCCGCAGATGCCTAGCAGTGGTCGTCCGGCCCGAGCATGTGCGAGCAGTGCCGCGTCCAGGCCCCGGGATCGCAGCCAGGCGAGGTCGGAGATGGTCGCCCGCGTTCCCGGCAGGACGATGAGATCGGCGTCGGCGATGTCGGACGGTCTGGAGGCGAAGACAACGTCCAGTGAGGGTTCGAGCCCGAGCGCGTCGACATCGGTGAAATTGCTGATCCGCGGCAGCCGGATCACCGCCACCTTGCGGGCGGCGGCACCCGGCGAGCGCCGGCCCTCGAGATCGAGGGCGTCCTCGGAGTCCAGCCACAGGTCCGGATGCCACGGGAGTACGCCGTACCCGCGGCGGCCGGTGATCCGCTCGATGTCGCGCACACCCGGTGCCAGCAGGTCGACATCGCCGCGGAACTTGTTGACCACGAAGCCGGCGATCAGCGCCTGGTCGGCCGGTTCGAGCAGTGCGATCGTGCCGTGCAGGGCGGCGAAGAGGCCGCCGCGGTCGATGTCGCCGACCACGACGACGGGCAGGCTCGCGTGCCGGGCCAGGCCCATGTTGACGTAGTCGCCGGCACGCAGGTTGATCTCCGTCGGGCTGCCCGCGCCCTCGGCCACGACCACGTCGTAGCGGGCCGCGAGATCGTCGTACGCCGCGTGTGCGGCCTGCGCCAGGTGACGGCGGCCGTCCTCCCAGTTGCTCGACGACACCTCGCCTCCGGGCCGGCCCATCACGACGACGTGACTGCGTCGATCGCTGCCGGGCTTGAGCAGCACGGGATTCATCGCCGGCTCGGGTGTCGCGCGCGCGGCGAGTGCCTGCACCCATTGGGCGCGCCCGATCTCCGCCGCGATGCCGTCGGGGCCGATGCACACCATGGAGTTGTTGGACATGTTCTGCGCCTTGTAGGGCGCGACGCTGATGCCGCGACGGGCGAAGGCGCGGCACAAGCCGGTGGTGACCACGCTCTTGCCGGCATCCGAGGTGGTGCCGGCGACCAGCAACCCGCTCACGAAGGGGCCCGCAGCAGATAGATGTCCATGACCCAGCCGGCAGCCGCTTTCGCCCGTGCACGCGCGGACCCGAGTTCGTCCAGAACCGTGCCGACACGACCGGCGAGGAGTTCTTCCGATGGCGTGCCGAGATTGGCGCCCCACCAGATCTGCCAGTCCTCGAGGCCACCGAGATCGAGGGAGCCGCCGAGGTAGACGACGAGATTGGTCTGGCCGGCGGCGATGTCGGCACGCAGTCGCCGTGCGGTCGTGACGTGCACGGGCTGACCCACCTCGTGCAGCACGATCTTGTGGCGAGCCGCCAGGATCTGCGGGGCGGAGATGCCGGGCAGCACGTCCCAGTCGGCGCCGAGCTGGGAGACGATCCGGATCGTCGAGTCGTAGAGCGCCGGATCTCCCCACACCAGGAAGCTCGCTGTTCCGCCGCGCTCCTCGAGCACCGTCCGGTAGGCCGCGATCCGCGCCGCGTGCCAGTCGGCCACCGCGTCGACATAGCCGCCGTCGCCGACCGGCTCACGATCTCTCTCCGGATCGGGTACGGCGACCAGCTCGACGTCGTACTCCTCGCAGATGGCCCGCCGGATCGCCAGCAGATCGTCCTCCTCGCCCTTCGACGCAGCGATCACGTAGTCGCAGCCGCGCAGCGCCTCCGCCACCTCCGGGGTGACGTGCTGCGGGCCCATGCCGAAGCCGAGGACGCGGATCACTGGTCGCGATCCTCCAGGTCGCCCTCGACCTCCAGGTAGACCTCCTGCATGGCCGCGATCACCTCCGGGTCGGGTTCCGCCCAGAGGCCGCGCTCGGCGGCCTCGTGCAGTCGTTCCACGATCCCACGCAGTGCCCAGGGGTTCGAGCGGCGCAGGAATTCCTGGTTGGTCTCGTCGAGCACATACTCGTGGGCGAGCTTGTCGTACATCCAGTCGTGCACGACGCCCGCGGTCGCGTCGAAGCCGAAGAGATAGTCGACGGTGGCGGCGAGTTCGAAGGCGCCCTTGTAGCCGTGGCGCTGCATCGCCGAGATCCAGCGCGGGTTGACCACACGGGCACGAAAGACCCGGGCGGTCTCCTCCGACAGGGTCCGGGTCCGGATGGCATCGGGCGAGGTCGAGTCGCCGACGTACGCACGCGGATCGGAGCCGGTCAGCGCACGGACGGTGGCCACCATGCCGCCGTGGTACTGGAAGTAGTCGTCGGAGTCGGCGATGTCGTGCTCGGCCGAGTCGACGTTCTT
>JASLCW010000228.1 GCA_030151765.1 Marmoricola sp. | reverse complement strand
CCACGAGTTTCTGGGTCTACCAGCGTCTCGGCGCCGGCCTGCTCCTGCTGTTCCCGCTGGTCCTCCTCCTGCATCCCGATGGGCGGCTCCCGGCCGGTCGCTGGCGGCCGGTGGCGATCGCCGCTCTGGCGGGCATGGCGACGCTGCCGGTGGTGCTGGCGCTGGCGCCCTCGACGGCAGCCGAAGCGGTCAATGGCTCCGGCGCTGTCCCGGCGGCATTGCGGGGGCTCAACCTCGACCCGGTCGGCACGCCGATCCCCGACGACGTGTGGGCTGTGCTGTTGCGGATCGCCTACCTGATGCTGCCGGCGAGCATGGTGCTCTCCGTGGCCGTCGTGGTGTCCCGCTACCGTGCCGCGACCGGCCTGCGGCGTACGCGAATGCGCTGGCTCCTGTGGGCGGCCCTGATGGACGCGCTGCTGTTGGTCACCTTCCGATTGATCCCCGGCGACATCTCGTCGTACGGCCTGGCCGTGTGCGTCGTGGTCACCTCGGGATCGGTGGCGATCGCGCTGCTCAACCCGGAGATCATCGACGTCGACCGACTGCTCGGCAATACCGCCGTGTACGGCGCGTTGTTGGTGTCGTCGTACCTCATCGACGTCGTGGTGCTCGGCCTCGCCGGCGGCCTTCTCGGCGCGAAGCTCAGCCATTCGCAGGCGCTGGTGGTTGCAGTCTTCGTGGTCAGCGTCATCTACGGCCCGCTGCGGCATCGTCTCCGGCTGCTCCTCGCCCGGTGGACGAAGGGGGAGAGCACGGATCCCTACCGCGTCGTGTCGGGCCTCGCGGAGAGGCTCGAGCGGGCCGACTCCGGCGAGGACCAGCTGGTCGCCGTCGCCGCCGCCGTCGCGCGCGCCTTCCGGATCCCGTACGTCGGCCTTCAGGTGCTGCAGGCAGACGGGAGCACTCTGCTCGCCGAGTACGGCGATCCTCCGCGGTCGGTGGACTCCATGGTGATCGGCTATCGCGACGAGGACATCGGGCGACTGCTCGTCCCGACCGGCCACCGGCCGGCACTGCGGGCCGCCGACACGCGTCTCTTCGCGGACCTGGTCCGCCAGGCCGCCGCGGTCAGCCGGATGGCGCGGCTCAACGAGGAACTCCAGGCGAGCCGGAGCCAGCTCGTGGGCGCGGTCGAGGACGAGCGCCGCCGGCTCCGCAACGAGCTCCACGACGGTCTCGGTCCGAGCATCGCGGCGATCGCCTCGCGCATCGACACCGCGCGGCTGGTCGCGGTCGCCGACGCGGCGCGTTCGGACGAGATGCTTGAGCGGGCCCGCACGGAGGCGACCGACCTGCTGGCCGAGGTGCGTCGGCTCGTCTACGGTCTGCGCCCGCCCTCGCTCGACGACATCGGTCTCATCGGCGCGCTGCAACAACAGGCGGAGAGGATCGCCGGCATCGAGACCGTGGTCGACATCCCGGCGCCCCTCGGAGAGCTTCCGGCCGCGGTCGAGGTGGCCACGCTGCGGATCGTCGCGGAGGCACTC
Source organism: Marmoricola sp. (assembly GCA_030151765.1). Classification (GTDB taxonomy): domain Bacteria; phylum Actinomycetota; class Actinomycetes; order Propionibacteriales; family Nocardioidaceae; genus Marmoricola. Next base: position 16,915 of record JASLCW010000228.1, on the reverse strand, counting down.
ACCAATGTCGAACGCCATGCCCGGGCCCGTCATTGCCGGGTGAGCCTCGCGCGCCAGGACGCCGTACTGCTGATCGATGTCGAGGACGACGGAGTTGGCATCGAGGCTGGTGTCGCCGCCGGTGTCGGTCTCGTGTCGATGCGTGAGCGGGTCAGCGAGCTCGGTGGCCGGTGCACGATCACACCGGGCGTGGAAACGGGCACTCTGGTGCATGCGGAGCTGCCGCTGCTCGACAAGATGCCGGCGACTAGGGTGCTGCTCCCATGACCGGCTCCCCGATCCGCGTGCTGCTCGCCGACGACCACCCGGTCTTCCGCGAGGGCTTCGCCGTACTCCTCGGCACCATCGGGGGAGTCGAGGTCGTCGGTACGGCGGGCGATGGCGCCGAGGCCGTGGCGGCCGCGGCCGAGCTCGTGCCCGATGTCGTGGTGATGGACGTGCAGATGCCCGGGCTCGACGGCATCGAGGCGACTCGGCGGATTCTGGCCGAGCGGCCCGAGACGGGCATCGTCGTCCTGACCATGTCGGAGGAGGACGCGACGGTGCTGGCGGCGATGCGCGCCGGTGCCCGCGGCTATCTGCTCAAGGGCGCGGAGCCTCCCGAGGTGGTGCGTGCGATCACGACGGTGGCCGGTGGTGGCGTCGTCTTCGGTGCCGTTCTCGCAGGGCGGATCGCGGACCTGTTGTCCGGTGGTGCGACCGCGGCACAGTCGCGCTTCCCGATGCTGACCGCACGCGAGCACGAGGTGCTCGACCTCGTCGCGGCAGGTTTGCCCAATGCCCAGATCGCTGCCCGGCTGTACCTGTCGCAGAAGACGGTGCGCAATCACGTTCATGCGGTGATGACCAAGCTCCAGGCGACCGACCGTGCGCAGGCGATCATCCGGGCGCGCGATGCGGGGCTCGGCCGCGCCGACTGAACCAGGTTCAGGAGCGTTGTCGAGCGCGGTACGCCGCGACCGCGTTGCGATTGCCGCAGGTGGTCGAGCAGAAGCGCTTCGAGCGATTGCGGGAGAGATCGAGCACCAGCCGGTCGCACCCCTCTTCAGCGCACCGGCTGATCCGGCCGAGTTCGTCGGCGCGGATCAGGTCGATCATCGCCATGGCCGTCTCCACGATGATCCGGGTGGCGAGCGGACTCTCGGAGGCGGTGGCGTGGATGTGCCAGTCCTCGTCGCCATGACGCACCAGCCGGGGGACGGCGGACGCCTCGGCGAGCATGCTGTTGACGATCTCCGCGGCCCGGTCACGCGTGCTGGTGAGCAGCACACGCAGGTCTGCACGCAGTGCCAGTACCTCGGTCAGTTCGCGCTTCGTGCGATCGTGCCGCCCCGTGTAGTGGTGGCGTTCGAAGAAGTCCGTCAGGGCAGCCGTCGTGGCCAGGTCGTCCGGGTCGTCGGCGCTGTTGACGAGCTCGACCGCGGACAGCAGCGCCGCTTCGGTGTCATGACCAAAAGGCATTTTGACACCTTACATGCGCGGCTCTAGATTTCTCTCGTGACCGTGATCGCCGACCAACTGCCTCAGACCGCATCCGGGCGGAGCGCCACCAGCTTCGGCATCGCCCTGGTCTCGGCCGCCTCCTTCGGGCTCTCCGGTTCCTTCGCCACCGGCCTCATGGATGCCGGGTGGAGCGCTGCTGCCGCGGTCACGGTCAGGATCGCCATCGCGGCCACGGTGCTCGTCGTACCGGCGCTCGTCGTACTGCGCGGGCGCTGGGCACTGCTCCTGCGGGATCTCCCGATCGTCCTCGCGTACGGCGTCGTCGCGGTGGCCGGGTGTCAGCTCGCCTATTTCAACGCGGTGCGTCACATGGACGTGGCGATGGCACTGTTGATCGAGTACCTCGCACCCGTGGTCGTCGTCCTCTGGCTCTGGCTGCATCGCGGTCATCGTCCCGGCGCGCTCACCGTGACCGGGGGAGCGCTGGCGCTGTGCGGACTGACCCTGGTGCTCAATCTCTTCGGAGGCGTCCACCCCAGCTTCGTCGGCGTCGGCTGGGCGCTGCTGGCGATGGTGGGTGCGGCCGTCTACTTCATGCTCTCCGACGTCGCCGTCGGGGAGGAGGAGTCACTGCCGCCGCTCGTGCTCGCCGCCGGCGGCCTGCTGGTCGGTGCCTTCGTGCTCTCGATCGCCGGCGCCCTCGGGATCGTGGACTTCCGGACCAGCACGCAGGCGGTCTCGTTCGCGAGCCATCGGGTCGCCTTCTGGCTGCCCCTGCTCGGCCTCGGAGTGATCACGGCCGCGGTCGCCTATGTCACCGGCATCATCGCCACCCGCCGGCTGGGCGCGCGCCTGGCTTCCTTCGTGGCCCTCTTCGAGGTGCTCTTCGCGCTCGCCTTCGCGTGGCTGCTGCTCGACCAGGTGCCGCTTCGGGTGCAGCTCGGCGGTGCCGCGCTCATGCTCGGCGGCGTCGTCCTCGTCAAGCTCGGCGAAGGCGTGCCGGAGGCGGTCAGTTCCGGATCTGCGGAACCGCGCCGGCGGGGATCCATTCCCGGGTGACCACGGCGTCGAAGCCGATCACCGCCGGTGCCTTCACGCCCAGCTCCGCGCTGTCCTTGACCAGCACCGTCTCGTCGCCGTTGTAGGCGCCGGTGTCGGCGTCGAAGAGCACCAGCCGCTGCCGGTCCCGATCGGGATCGTCGACGACGAAGACCTCGCTCGGCCGGCCGGCCCGGTCGATCGCATGTCCGGCGTAGTGCAGGTCGGTGGAGCCGATCATCGCGCGCAGCAGTGCGGCGTTGAGCTGGGGTGAGAGCACGTGGGCGAGTGCCAGCGTCTGCACCGCGTTGCTCAGGCAGTAGCCCTCCTCGCCGGCGCACTCGCGCGGACTGCCGAGCAGTTTGGCGCGCAGCTTCGCCGGGTCGAGTGGCAGCTTGGCCGGATCGCTCAGCGGCCCTTCCGCAGCCGGGTAGACCGCTCGGGAGGTGACCGGACCGCTGCCGCCGGTGCTGTTGCCGTTCATCGGCCTGCCGCGGTGCGTGATGACGCGTACGCCACCGTCGGGCAGGACGTAGCGCTGGGTGTCGGTCGGTACGACGTGCCCCGTGTGATCGGCCGGAGCCGAAGTCTCCAGCCACCACGAAGCAACCTCCACGTGCTGGGCATCGTGATCGCGCCCCGGCCCCATGCTCACGCCCGAGCTGATCCCCCTGACCGCCGCCGGGCTGTGCTCGGCGAGATCGGCCAGCTGGGTGAGTTCGGCGGTCGGATCGCTCCCCGTCAGTGGATAGCGGGAGGTGTTCGTGCCGGCGATGTCGAGGATCGGGGGCGTCGCGGCGAAGGCGGCGAAGTCGTTGCGCCCGAAGGAGGTCATGCCGAGGGCCAGGAGGATCGCTGCGAGGGCGGCCGCGGTGAGGAACCACGGCACCGGCCGGGCGACCCGGAAGGAGCGAGGACGGGGCACACGGGGAACGGCGAGGACCTGGTCGATGCTCTCCTTGCTGCGCGCGATGTAGGCCATGGTCTCGTGCGGAGGCAGCGCGAGGTTCGCGATCTCGGTGTCGTACTGATCGCGGAGGATGCGGCCGAGGTCGGCCTCGAGCTCGTCGACGTCAGGGGTACTGCCGGGCACGGACATCGCCGCTCACCTCCTCGTCCCGCTCGCCGGAGTCGGCGCGCAGCCGCCGGTCGAGTCGCTGCCGGCAGCGGGCCAGCCGCATCGAGGCCGCCTTGGGGCTGATGCCGAGGATGTCTGCGATCTCGCCGGTCCCGAATCCGGCGATCAGCAGGTTGATCGCCTGCCGGTCGTTGAACTCCAACTGGCCGATCGCCTGCGCGAGGGCGATCGGCACGATGGCCTCGAAGGTCGTGTCGGTGCCCGGCAGGATCCGCAGGGTGATGTGCTCGACGGCGGCCAGTTCGCGGGCTGCCTTGCGTTGCGCATTGAGGACATGGCCGAGCGCGATCTTGTAGGTGAGCTGGCGCAATTGGCGCAGCTCACTGTCGTCGGCCGGGGCCGGAATCCCCTTGCGCCACAAGGTCAACATCGTCTCGTTGGCGAGGTCTTCGGCCTGCGAGGAGGGGAAGCGGGCACGGATGAACTTGTGGATCTTCGGGAGCATGTCCGCGAAGTACTCCGCATAGAAGGCGTGGCTCAAGTCCACCACCCTCCGTGCGCTCGTCGTGTCCCGGACCGACACCGCTGGGCACTGGAGGAAGGCGGGCTCGGCGACCGAGCTGAGGCTCAGGAGCATAACCCTCCGATCGTGCCGGAGAGAAGGACCGGGAGCGGGCCGGCGTCGTCGGCGGGGGATGGTGGTGCATCGGTGCCCATGTCATGGTGCTGTCACCGGGATCGGGAAATCCACGCCTGAGTTGCGATTCGGCTGTGGGATTTCGCGATCCGGTGACAGCAAGGTCGTATCCAGTACATGTAACTCGGATTTACAGGGAGCGATCGCATGATGCGTGGTGCAGGTGGATTCGTCGGGCAACAGGGACAGCAGGGGGCCGTCGGGAGAGATCGTCGTACGCGGGTGAGGTGCGTGCGGTGAGCACGTCAGGCGCGCTGCACCGGAGTGACCCGGTGCAGTCGGAGCCTGACGTGGTCATCTCGGTGCAGGAGGTCACGAAGCGATTCGGCCTCCACACCGTGCTGGAGGACATCACCTTCGACATCCCACGGGGGAGGATCTCGGCGGTGCTCGGCCCTTCAGGCACGGGTAAGTCGGTACTGCTCAACACGATCATCGGGTTGATGCGGCCCGAGGCGGGGCAGGTGTACGTCGACGGTGAGCCGATCGTCGGCGTACCTCATCACGACGTGATGCGGATCCGCCGCAAGTTCGGCGTGCTCTTCCAGGACGGCGCGCTCTTCGGTTCGATGGACATCTACGACAACATCGCCTTTCCGCTGCGTGAGCACACGAAACGATCCGAGACCGAGATCCGCAAGGTGGTGGAAAGCAAGGCCGAGATGGTCGGCCTTGCCCGACATCTCGGCAAGCTTCCCGGAGAGATCTCGGGCGGCATGCGCAAGCGCGCCGGGCTGGCCCGCGCGCTTGCTCTGGACCCGGAGATCGTCTTCTTCGACGAGCCCGACTCGGGACTCGACCCGGTACGCGTCGCGCATCTGGACGAGATGGTCAAGGAGGTCCAGGCCGAGCTCGGCTGCACCTTCTTCATCATCACGCACAACATCGAGTCGGTGAAGCGCACGGCGGACTACGTCGGCATGCTCTTCCGCTCCAACCTGGTCGGCTTCGGCCCGACGGCACAGATGGTGGAGAGTCACGAGCCGCTGCTGCGGCAGTTCTTCTCCGGCAGCGCGCGGGGTCCGATCGGCATGGACGAGATGGTCGACGCCGAGGACGCCGGGGCGCCCGACGACGGCGACAGCGAGCGTGTGCTTCACCTACCGGAGTCCGGCCCGTACGACGCCGCACGCGGCGACTGATCACGCGGACGCTCGGCCCACCGGGCCGTTCTCGGGCCTTTGTGCCCTCATGCGCCGACACCGGCGCGACAACCACTGGGTTCTACGGCGGCGCTCGACCGCCGAAGGGAGGAGAGCCACGATGTTGGCTACCCGAAACACGATGGAATCGAAGCGCGACGAGGTCTCCGACCCGGTCGCGGAGGACGCGCCGCCGAGGCAACGCTCTCGCGGTATCACCGGATGGCTCGTCGGGGCCGTGGTGTTGTTCCTCGCGCTGTCGATCGCACTGACGCTGAGCTGGCGGTCCGCAGTCAACCGGGCAGATCGGCTGACCCGGACCGACGATCTCCGTACGGCGGCGCTCGCGGCGGCCACGTCGTACGCCGTGGACCTGACGACCTATGACCACGCGAAGCTGCAGGATCAGCAGGCGAAACTGGCCGGCGAGTCGACGGCGCGCTTCCGGGCAACCTTCGCGGACTCGATGAAGACGCTCGGTCCGATCTTCCAGCGGGTGCAGGCCTCCGCGACCGGCAAGGTCACCGCGGCCGCTGTCGCGAGCGTCGACGGAACGCAGGCGAGGGTGATCGCCTTCGTCGACCAGGTCGCGCAGTCCACCGAGATGGCGAAGCCGCAGACGCAGGCGAGCCGGGTCAGCCTGACGCTGGTCCGCGAGCACGGCCGATGGCTACTCGACCGCGTGGACCTGGTGTGAGCACGATGTCCACCCAAGAGTCCACTCCACCCGCAGTCGAGCCGGTCGACCCCGATCAGGCCGTCTGGCCGCGCGCCGCCAAGCCGTGGCGGCGTTTCGGCGAGCTCATCTCGATGCTGGTCGACTCGGTCATCGCGCTGGTCTCGTCGATCGTGCGTGGTCGCTTCCCCTGGTGGGACTGCCTGGGCCAGGCGCGCTTCCTGGTCTCCGTGTCGCTCCTGCCCACGGTGCTGATCGCGATCCCCTTCGGCCTGGTCCTCGTGCTCGAGGTAGGCGGTCTCACCGCCCAGGTGGGTGCCGCCTCGATGGTCGGTGGGGTCATCTCGACGGCGACCGTGCGTGAGGCGGCGCCGATCATCAGCGGCATCGTGCTGGCCGGGGCCGGTGGCTCGGCCATCTGCGCCGACCTCGGCTCGCGGTCCACCCGCAGCGAGATCGCGGCACTGCGGGTGATGGCGGTCGACCCGGTCGAGCGACTGGTCGCGCCGCGGATCCTGGCCGCGATGGTCGTCGGCGTCCTGCTCAACGGCATCGTCTCCTTCGTCGGCATCGTCACCGGCTATCTCACCCACGTCTACGTGCTGCACGGCAGTGCCGGTGGCTTCCTCGGCTCCTTCAGCGCCTTCGCCCGATCCGAGGACCTCCTCGAGTCGTGCCTCAAGGCGGCCGTCTTCGGCCTGATCGCCGCCGTGGTGGCGAGCTTCCAGGGACTCACCTGCGAGCACGGGCCGGCCGGTGTCGGTGATGCCGTCAACCGGTCCGTGGTCGTGACCGGCGTCGCCCTCTTCGTCCTCAACCTGGTGATCACCCAGATCTTCCTGGTCACGGTCAGGCCGGTGCTGCTATGACAGTCTCTCCCTCCGTCTCCCGCGGCGCGCGCCGTCGTACGGCGAGCACGCCGCCGCAGCCCAGTCGGGTCGCCGAGCAATTGCGCTGGCTCGGCCGGATGTTGCTCTTCTGCGTCGAGGTGGTCGTGACCATCCCGAGCACGCTGGTTCGTCATCGCCGGGAGGTCGGCCGGCTGCTGGCGGATGTCGCCTTCGGGCGCGGCCTGCTCACGGTGGCGGCGAGCACGGTCTTCGTCTCCGCGCTCCTGGCCGCGGTCATCGGCATGCAGATCGGCCTCGAGGGCCTCCAGGGCCTCAACATCGTCGGACTCGCACCCCTGGCCGGTCTGCTCGCCGCCTTCGGCAACACCCGCGAGCTCGCACCCCTGATCACCGCCTTCGGCCTGGCCGCCCAGATGGGCTGTCGTTTCACCGCCCAGTTGGGTGCGATGAAGATCAACGGCGAGGTCGACGCGCTCGAGGTCATGTCGGTCTCGGCCAATCGCTTCCTGGTCACCACCCGCCTGATCGCCTCGAGCGTGATGGTGATCCCGATGTACCTCCTGGCGTTGTCGGGGGCCTATCTGGCCTCCCAGCTCACGGTGATCTTCCTTGCCCACCAGGGATCCGGGACCTATCTGCACTACTTCTATCTCTTCCTCTCCAAGTCCGACGTCTACTACTCGATCGTCAAGGTCATCGTGATGGCCACCCTGATCACCTTCATCCACTGCTACTACGGCATGACGGCGACGGGTGGGCCAGAGGGCGTCGGCCGGGCGGCCGGACGCGCGATCCGGGCCAGCATCGTCACGATCGCGATCTCCGACATGTTGATGACGCTGCTCTTCTTCGGTCTCAACACGGGAGTGAAGGTGTCCGGCTGATGGATCTCTACAACATGCGAGACAACCCCCGTCTCACGTCGTGGCTGGGGATCGGCTTCGCGGGCGCGATGCTGGCCGTCGTCGCCCTCGTCTTCGCCGACTTCAACAATGCCTTCAGCAGTGACATCGAGGTCACCGCGGACATGCCTCAACAGGGTGCGGTCGTGGCGGTGAACAGCTCGGTCTTCTTCAGGGGCGTCGAGGTCGGCAAGGTCATCGACCGGCCACAGATCGCGCCGGGCGGTGAGATCCAGGTGCACCTGCGGCTCGACCGTGACCGGATCAGGGAGATCCCGGATACCGTGCGGGTCGTCACCGGACCGCTGTCCATCTTCGGCAACCAGTACATCAATCTCGTGACCGGTGAGGGCACCTCCGCAGTCTCTGCGCATACGCCGATCCGGGCCGGGTCGACGATCCCTGCCGTCACGGATGCACAGGCGCCATCGCTGCAGTCGACCTTCGTCTCCCTCGACGATGTCCTGAAGAGCGTTCATCCGGCCCAGCTCAACGCGGGCCTCTCCGGCCTCGCGCAGGCGCTGTCGGGCAGAGGTGCCGATCTGGGCCGGACGTTGGTCTCCGCCGATCACTATCTGACCAGCATGCTCGGGCTCTGGCCGGTGGTCGTCGCGGACTTCCGGGCACTGACACCCTTCGCGACCACCCTCGCGCAGGCAACGCCGGGCTTCCTCGACCTGCTGAGGAATGCCACCGTCACCGCGGACACGCTGGTCCGGCACAGCAACGACTTCGCGGCACTGATGGGCAATGGCGGCAAGGCGGCCGATCAGGTCGCCGTACTGCTGAGTGCCACGTCGGGCATGTATGCCAAGGCGATCGCCGGTGGGGCGGCGCTCTTCGAAGCCCTCTCTCAGGGACCGCGGCTGATCAGCGCGATGCTCACCGGCATCAACCGCTTCGCCGTCGCCTGGACGCGGACCATGCACGGGGGCTCGCTCAACGTGAGTGCCGAGACGCTCAAGGTGACCAGTCCCGCCTACCTGGCCCTGGCCTTGGCCAGCGGCGAGGACGTCGCCGCGCGTCTCGAGCGCGCGATCGAGGAACGCCAGATCAACCCACCCGGCTACACCCGGGCGGACTGTCCGAGCTGGGGCACGAGCCCCGCGAAGTGTGGAGGCAAGCGATGAGTTGGCGACCACCACGACCGGGACGACTGATCGCCTCCCTGGCCGCGTTCACGGCGCTCTCGCTGCTGCTGACCGCTGTCGTCTTCGCCTCTGTGCTGAATCTCGACACGGGATCGACGAAGACCTACCACGCGATCCTGGCCGACGCGTCCGGACTGCGCCAGGGCGCCAACGTCAAGATCGCCGGCATCAACGTCGGCACCGTCAAGGACGTCAACCTGTACGGCGACAGCGGGGTACGGGTGAGCTTCTCGGTGCGGTCCGACAGGCCGATCTCCGACACCACTCACCTGGAGGTCCGTTACGCCAACCTGATCGGGACCCGCTATGTCGCGCTCACCCGGCCTGATGGCGCCGATCCGGGTCAGGTCCTCCAGAACGGCGCCACGATCCCCGAGCAGAACACGAAGCCGGCGATCGACCTGACCTCGGTCTTCAACGGCTTCCAGCCGCTCTTCGACGCGCTCACGCCGGGGGAGATCAACCAGCTGGCCGGATCGATCATCAATGTCTTCCAGGGGCAGTCGAGCCATGTGGCCGACCTGGTGGAGCAGATCGGCACGATCACCTCGCACCTGGCCGATCGCAAGCAGGTGATCGAGTCGCTGGTGACCAATCTCGCGACCGTCGTGACTCAGGTCGACAGTCAGGGCAAGGCACTCGGCGACCTGATCGGCAACTTCGATGCGACGGTCACCAATGTCTCGGGCCAGCGGGCGCTGCTGGCGCAGACGATCGCCGCGATGGCCCGGTTCACCACCAATGCCGCGGACCTGACCAAGCAGTCCTCCTCGGCGATCGACGGTGACATCAAGGGCATCGCGGTCGCGGCTCGCACCTTGGTCAAGAACCGCAAGGCGATCAGCGAGATGCTGCGCGACGCGCCGGGAGCGCTCGACGCGATCGACCACACGATGGACACCGGCAGCTTCCTGAAGGTCTATCTCTGCAATCTCGACCTGCGCGCGACGGGACGCCTGAATCTTTCCCTGGTGCCGGGCCTGAGCGCGCCGCAACCGCCGACCGAGGTGCAGTTGCCCAGCGGCGTGCTCGGCTCGCCCGCGGACAGAAGTGGGGTGTGCCGATGAACTGGCGGCTCAGCGACCACAACCCGTTGAAGGTCGGCCTGATCTCCGTGGCCGTCATCCTCGTGGTGCTGGTGGCCTCGCTCAATCTCAAGACGGTGGCCTTCTGGAGCCGCCCGCACACCTACGCGGCGTACCTCACCAATGCCTCCGGCCTCTCGGTCGGCGACTCGGTCGAGATCCGCGGGGTCGGGGTCGGCGAGGTCAAGAAGATCACCGTGCACGGCAATACGGTGCGGGTGGACTTCGGAGTCGACAAGGGTGTCCGTCTCGGTGCCGACACCACCGCGGCCGTCAAGGTGCTCAACCCGCTCGGCACGGTCTACCTGGCGGTCCTGCCGCAGGGATCGGGTTCGCTGTCCGTGCCGATCCCGACCAGTCGCACGGCGGTCTCGATGTCCCTCCTCGGCGACCTCGGGCAGGTGAGCAAGCAGGTCGGCGAGCTCGACATGGCTCAGCTCAAGAAGGCCCTCGACGTCACCTCGACGAATCTGTCGGCGACCTCGGGCCAGGCGGTGCAGAAGGCCCTCACCGGCCTGAGCGAGTTCTCCGGGACGCTGGCAGCGCACTCGAAGGACATCGAGGCACTGGTCTCCAAGGGCAGCGACATCGCCAGGATCCTGGCCGACCGCAAGGACCAGTTGGTCAACCTGGTCGGCCAGGGACAGACGCTGATGGCGGTGCTCAAGGAGCGCCAGGGTGACATCGCCGCCCTGTTGCACGGCACCGCGGCGCTCGCGCAGGAGGTCAGCCGGATCCTCGAGGTCAATCGGGCCCAGCTCAATCCGATGCTGCGCGACCTGCAGCAGGTCTCCGACGTACTCGCGAAGGAGAACGACAACATCGAGAAGACACTGCCTGCGCTGGCCCGGCTCAGCGGCCATGTCGCGGCCGCAACCGGCAACGGGCCTTTCCTCGACGTGGTGGTGCCCAATGGCCTGCTGCCCGACGCGCTCATCCAGCAATGCAAGGCCGGCGCCTATCCGGCGCCGGACAAGCCGATCGTGGGGTGCCGTCCATGAGTACACGAGGACCGCACGAGGGGATCGACGCGATCCTCGAGCACGGCGACGACCCTGCCGCCGCCCCGCCATCGGGTCCCGGCCGGGCGCTGCTCCGCCGGCCGTTGGTCGTGGCCGCGGCCGGGGTGGTCGTCCTGGCCCTGGTCGCCGCCGGACTGGTGGCGATGCTCTCGGGTCCGGGTAGCTATCGGGTGAGCGCGATGTTCCCGGACGCCCCCGGCATCTATCCGGGCAATGCGGTCAAGGTCCTCGGCGTCCGGGTCGGCAAGGTGGACAGCATCACCCCGTCGGTCGACGGCGTGAAGGTCGTCATGCAGGTGGAGAAGACCACGAAGCTGCCGGCCGGGGTGAAGGCCTACCTGATGGCCCCCAACGTCGTGAACGACCGCTTCATCGAGCTCGATCCGGGATACACCGGCGGCTCCACACTCCCGGCGGGTACGACGCTTCCCGTCGAGCAGGCTGTCGTACCGCAGTCGGTGGATCAGATCGTGGCGAGTATCGACCGCCTGGCCACCGACCTCGGGCCGAGCGGCGCCAATGAGGACGGCTCGCTCTCCCGCCTGCTGCGCTCGATCGCGCAGACGCTCGGCGGCAGCGGCGGCTCGCTCAACGGTTCGGTGCGCAACCTCGGCAAGGTCTTCGCGGCCGTGTCGGATCACACCGATGAGGTGACCAGCATGCTCAACGATCTCGGCGGTGTGACTCATGCGGCCGCGGGGGTCAGCGGGAAGTACCAGCAGCTGGCCGGCGACCTGGCGAAGGTGAGCACGACACTTGCCGACAACGATGTCGCGATCGCCTCGTCGGTGAAGAACCTGGCCCGGGTGCTGGCCGCGCTCAACACCTTCGTGAAGGACAACAAGAGCCAGCTCAAGGACACTCTCGGCAGCATGTCGAAGATCGCCGGCGCGGTCGGACGACAGCAGAAGGCGCTCACCAAGACGATGAGGCTGTTGCCGCTTGCGGTCGACAATGCCGGCCGGACGGTGACCAAGGGCGGCGTACGCACGAGATTCGACCAGCCGGTCGATCGCTTGCTGCACGGACAGGTCTGCGGTGACGGCGTACTCCGGCTGTTGCTGCTGTCGCTCTCGCCGCAACGTGATCACAACCAGGTCATGGACCTGGCCTGCGGCACCAACGAACTGCTGCTCGGCTTGCGTGCCGGGCCCGGTGCGCCGAGCGCGGCGCTCTTCACCCGCGCTGCCCTGCTCGGCATGGGAGGTCAGTGATGAAGGCGTCCAAGCTCCTCGCAGCGGTCGCGCTGCTGCTCGCCGGCCTCCTGCTCTCGGGTTGCGGGCTGAGCCTGCAGAGCCTGCCGAAGCCGGGGGTCGACACCTCCAACACCTATCCGATCCGGGCGACTTTCGCCGATGTCCTCAACCTGCCGATCGATGCGCAGGTGCGTGATGGCGCCCGCATCGTCGGTGTGGTCGGCTCGATGAAGGAGCGTGACTATTACGCCGACGTCGAGCTGCGGATCGACAAGTCCTACCGGGTCCCGGAGGGTACGACGGCCGAGGTCCGCTTCGACAACCCGCTGGGCGATCAGTACATCGAGTTGCACCGGCCGAAGGTGACGACCGCCGGATACATCGTTCCGGGTGGACGACTGGCGGCGGGCGACACTGCTGCGGCACCGACGGTCGAGGACACCCTCGGCGCGGTCGCGATGGTGCTCAACGGCGGCGGCGTGGGCAATGTGCAGGCGATCTCGCACGAGCTCAACCAGATGTTCGACGGCAACCAGCCCCAGATACGCGACCTGATCGGAAAGCTCGACAACGCCGCCCGGAAGCTGGCTGGTGGCATCGGCGACATCGACGGCGCCGTCGACGCGCTCGACATCCTGGCGAAGCGACTGAACACCGGCGACGACACCCTGCCACGCGGGATTGCCTCGCTGTCGAAGGCGATCGGCGTGCTGGCGGGACAGAACGACCAGTTCGACCAACTGCTCGCGGGCATGGCGAAGTTCGGGACGGTCGGCAACAAGCTGATCAAGTCGAGCGGGAACCAGACCGTGAAGGCGATCAGGAAGCTGCTCCCGGTGGTGCGCCAGATCGTCGCCGCCGACGCGCAGATCACCCCGGCCCTGCGCAATCTGCGGGCCCTCCAGGCGCAGGTGCCGAGGGTCACCAAGGGCGGCTATGCCCAGCTCTCGGTGATCGTCCCGGTCGCGGTCTCGTCGGCCGCCTCGGGGGTCGACGGGTCCGCGGCGCGGGTCGCGCCGCGACCACCGGTCAACAGCCTGATGACGGTCCTGGGCCCGGTCAGCAGGCCGCCGGCCGGATCAAGTGAGGGGAGTGCGCGATGAACACGGTCCGCCTGTGGCCACGCATCGTCGGTGTCGTGGTGGCGACCTTGGTCGGCGTCTTCTACATCGGCCATGTCATCCTCGGCTACAACCCCTTCGGTGCGCACGGCTTCGAGATCAGGGTTCAGGTGCCGGACGCGGCCGGCGTCTACAAGGACGGCAGTGTCACCTATCACGGTGTCCCTGTCGGCCACGTCGACCGGCTCGAGATCAAGCCCGACACCGTCGATCTGGTGCTGCGGATCGACGCGGGGGAGAAGATCCCGGCCGACTCTGCGGCGCACGTGCGGATGCTGTCCGCGCTCGGTGAGCAGTACGTCGACCTGGTGCCGTCCTCGCCCTCTGCCACCGCGAGCTATCTCCGAGCCGGCGATGTGATCCCGGAGAGCCGGACCACGGTGCCGGTCCCCGTCGGGCAGGCGCTCAACAGCGGCAAGCAGTTCCTCGACGCGATCGACCCGAAGGACCTGCAGACGGTCGAGAACTTCCTGGCGACGGCCTTCTCCGACGTCGCGCCCGAGCTGAAACGGCTGGTCGTCACCGGTCAGGACCTCACGAATGCCCTGATCAAGGGGCAGGCGGGCACCCGCAAGCTGATCCTCGACGGTCGCACGGTGCTCAAGGCGGGCAATGCCAGCAGCGGCGACCTCAAGTCTTATGTCGCGGCACTCGACAAGCTCAGCAGGCGTTTCGCGGATTCCGACGACGACATCGCCACGCTGCTGAGCAGCGGCGGGGGAGCACTCTCGGACATCGAAGACCTGGTGAGCACCATGTCAGGTCCGTGGAAGGACCTGATGAAGGGCGCCGGAGCAGCCGGTCAGGCGGTCGCCGAGAACACCGCCGCCGTACGGGCACTCTTCGGGCTGCTTCCCTCGGTGACGGGCAAGCTGGCCGGCGTACCGAAGGGTGGGCAGTTGCGCGGGGTGCTGACCCTCAACGACGGCCAGCCGCTCTGCGCCTACCGACACGCGCTACCCGTCCCCGGTACGACGGCACCCGGCGGCTCGCCGATGCACTGCCCCTCGAGATCCGGCCTGCAGATGCGCGGCCCGGTCCATGCCCCGGGAGGTGCGAAATGACGGCACCTTGTCGCTGGTCGAGTAGCCGCCGCGAGGAACGAGCGGCGGCGTATCGAGACCACTCCCTGTCTCCGTCCCGTCTCCACCAGGAGGAAATGCGATGACCCCGACGAAGAACCAGCTCTCCCGCTTCGGCCAGGTGCAGCGCCGCGCGCGCGTGGTGAGCCTCGCGACGGTGGCCGCGATGGCGCTCGCCGTACCGGCGATGGCGGTGGACGGTCCCGCCGATCCGTCCGCCGGCCCGACGGCGACGCCGGCGGCGGCGACACCCTCAAGTACGCCGTCCAGCTCGCCCGACCCCGGTACCCCCGGTGCCTCCCCGACGTTGGCCGACCCCGCCGCTCCCTCGAACCCGGCGAGTCCCGGAGCAGGTGGCGGGTCCTCCCTTCCGTCACCCACCCAGGCCGGAGCCTCGTCCGGTGGCGGGGCCGGCCAACATCCAGCGGCCGCGCAAGCGCAGGACGACGCGACCTGCACCGGGCCGACCTGGCAGCCGGGGAAGTACCACCCGGGTGAACCGATTCCGTGGCTGCAGGGTGAGGGGTGGCCCTGCTTTCCTAACGTTCCGGAACCTGGAAACCCGTATCCCTTCGGGGTTTCCAACCCACCTTGGCTCCCCGACCCACAGGGCACCGACCTGAAGGTCGGCGCCCCCGATCCGAGTTCGTGCCCGGCACCCGCGATGCCGGCGCCGACCGAGGACACGGGCAGTGACGGCTACACGGTTCCGATCAGGCTCAAGCTCAGCAATGGGAGGGTCACGGGCGGCTACACCCCCAACGCCGGCCGCTTCGGCCAGTTCCCGTTCGCTACATGGGGAACACTGACGGGCTGGATCGTGGGATCGGTCAGTCTGCCGTCTCTGCAAGTGCATGTCGATCCATCAGGTGTCGTGCTATGCGGGGGGAGGTTCCACCTGGCAAACCCGAGCCAAGGTTTCGAGGGTTTCGAGACCGAGTCCCTTTGGGGCGATCGGGCGGACGATGGCCTCTGGTATGGCAAGGACGGGACCTGGATTCCGGACGCGCGTTTCGAGCCGGTTCCCGGGACCTTTGCCGGGGAGTACTACCCGCCGAGCAGCCCCCTCCAGCTGAGGCTGAAGACCGCGGTCGCCCAATCGATTCAGACGAGTGTCTCGGGGGTGACTGCGGACGGCCGGCTCAAGGTCGTCAGCCCGATGGCAGCCTCCATCGAGCTCAGGTGGTTCAACCAGCTCACGGGGGCGGACAACGCCAACTACTGCCATTTCTTGATGACCGGCGACATGACCACCGATCCCAAGAAGCCTCTCGTGCCCGAATCTCAAACGGACTTTGCGGCAGGCAATCCGGCGGCACCTGCAGGGGGCTGGACAGTGGGCGTTCCGCCTGCCATTCCTGATCACGACCTACTGCCGAACGATGCGCTGTCGGGTGCAGTCGAGGGCGGTACGGCGAGGCTCGGCAGCAACAGTGCCACCGTCGAGTTTGTGGACGGGAGACCCTTGTGCCTCACAGCGCTTCCGAACGCGCTCTTCGGCTACGACAAGGACGGCCTGTGGCAGGCGTCGAGCTCGGCTGCCAACGGCTATCCGGGATATCCGGCGCCACAGGTTCTGGGAGTGATGCCGCGCATCATTCCTGGACTGATGGACTTCGGGGTCGACCTGACCGTCGACAAGGTCGGCCTGCCCAAGTTCGCCGATCTCCCTGCCGGCTACGGCTTCGAATGAGCCTGCCCGATTGACCAGTGGCGGCCGCGACCGCCCCAGGGCCTGTCAGCACCAGGAGGAAGGAGGACCCGGATCAGATCCGACTGCATGACGGAGGACTCGGAGGGAGTCCGCCGACAAACAACGAAAGGTAAGTAATGATGCAGATTCGCAATCGCAAGATGCTCGGCGCCGGTGCGGCCTTGCTGATGATTCCGGCGGGGTTGGCGGCTTCGGCCGGCAGTGCCGAGGCCGGCGTCACCTCCGGGGCCTGGTGGCCCGCGGTGGGCAGCACTGTGCTGACGCCGGGGCAGGTGATCAATGTCGGCGGCACGATCTCGCTGACGGCCACCTTCAACGGCATCCCCGGCACGCAGATCAACTGCACGCTGCCGTCGGGGGCCATCAAGGTCACGACGCCGAGCCCGGTGCCGTCGGCGGCACCGGGAGGGACGATCTCCCTTCCCGTCACGATGCCGGCGGTGATCTCGTCGAGCAATCCGTCCGACCCGGAGTACAACCGGTGCACCGACACGTATACCGGGGACGCGGACGACGTGACGGCGACGAGTGCGGCCTGGACGGTCAGCGTGACCGCGCCGAGCGGCACGACGCCGTCGCCGTACACCGGCACACTCGCGGGCTCGCTTCAGGTACCACTGCGCGCATTGAGTGTGACAACGCCGCTGGTGCCGAACTGTGAGTTGCGGGGACCGATTCCGATCCCGCCGGCAACGACGGTCGCTCCCATCCTGGGTA
>JASLCW010000224.1 GCA_030151765.1 Marmoricola sp. | reverse complement strand
ATCCGCAGGGCCCCTTCGCAATGTCTCAGTGGAAGCTGTCGCCGCAGGCGCAGGAACCCGTCGCGTTGGGGTTGTCGATCGTGAAGCCCTGCTTCTCGATGGTGTCGACGAAGTCGATCGTGGC
Organism: Marmoricola sp.; assembly: GCA_030151765.1. GTDB lineage: Bacteria > Actinomycetota > Actinomycetes > Propionibacteriales > Nocardioidaceae > Marmoricola. Next base: position 5,473 of record JASLCW010000224.1, on the reverse strand, counting down.
GCCGTTGAGGTAGGGGACGCTCATCCGGTCGACCACGACGGCCACGCCGCCGAAGTCGGTGACGACGTCACCGTCGAGGGTGCGCTCGTCGAAGAAGAGCTGGTAGCGCAAGCCCGAGCAGCCGCCGGGCTGAACCGCGATCCGCAGCTGCAGGTCGTCACGACCCTCCTGCTCGAGAAGGCTCTTGACCTTGACGGCCGCACCATCGCTCAGGTTGATCTGGTCGGTACGGGTGCCGACTGCCACCGGTGCCGAAACCGGGGCGCTGGTCGCACCCTGCTCACCGTGGCTGTGGCCGCCTCCGCAGCACGCGTCGCTCATCTGCTCACTCCTGATCTCGAGCCGGCTTCTGCCGGTCTTACGACTGGGTCAATGGTCGCACATCGCCGGTTATTCCCGGCGTACGTCCCCGGTGCCGTCAGGGCGACCAGGTGCGGGCGACCCGGGCTGCCGTACGGCGCAGGGTGTCGTGGGCGGCAGTGAGGGCGAGGTCCGCGCCGAAGAAGTCGCTCATCGAGTACGCCGACTCGACGCCGAGGGTCCGCATCTCGCGCGATCCGACATCGACCCGTCCGGCCAGGACGATGCACGGCACCGCACGCTGCTGGGCCGCGGCGGCGACCCCATAGGGAACCTTCCCGGCACGCGAGGAGTAGTCGAAGGCGCCCTCCCCGGTGATCACCAGGTCGGCACCCGTCAGCGCGCCATCCAGACCGCTCGCCGCAGCGACCAGGTCGATGCCCGGGACACGCTCGGCGCCGAGCAGCATCAACCCGTAACCGAGCCCGCCGCCGGCCCCGGCGCCGGGCGCCGTGGCCAGTTTCCGGTCGGCAAGCGCCGCGAAGCTCTCCAGCGTCGCGTCGATCCAGGGCAGGTCCTCCTCCGGCAGGCCCTTCTGCGGGCCGTAGGTCTTCGTTGCGCCGAACATGCCCGTCAACGGGCTGTCCACATCGGTCGCGACGACCAGTTCGATCCCGGACAGCACCTCGCGTGCGGACTCGACGTCGACGGCGGTCACGCCCTTGAGCCCGAGAGGACCGTCGTCGAGATCCGCTCCCAGGGCGGTGGCGCCCAGCGCGGCCAGCAGGCCGGCTCCCCCGTCGTTGGTGGCCGTGCCGCCGACACCGACGACGATGCGGCGGGCGCCGCTCTCGATGGCATGGGCGAGCAGGACGCCGACACCGTGACTGCTCCGGCGCAGCGGGTCAGAGTGGCCGGCCACCGCCAGACCGACCACGTGCGCACACTCGAGGTAAACCGTGTCCCCGACGCGGAGCATCGCGGCGGGCAGGGCGTCGTACTGCGTGTCCCAGTCGGGCAGTGCCGCCGTGGTCACCGCCAGCAGCTCGCCGCCGAGGCTCGCGTGCAGCGTGTCGACGAATCCCGGGCCGCCGTCCGACATGGGAACGGTGACGAGTTCGTCCGCCGGGGCGTGCTCCGCCCAACCGGCCGCGATGGCGGCAGCGGCCTCGGGAGAGGTCAGGGTGCCGGCGAACTTGTCCGGAGCGATCACGACGCGCACCCGGCCATTGTGGTGGGCCGCTCAACCCTCCGCTCCCGCGCCATGGGGAGAGTGGGACAATCGGCGCTATGACGAGCGTCGACCTGCCGCTGCTGCCGCTGGGCAAGGGCAAGGACCCGGACACCGAACGTGGCGTCGAGTGCCCCGGTGAGCTTCCGCCCGCCTCGGACCCGATGCTGGTCGAACGGGCCCGCGCCGCCAAGGCCCGGCTCGGCGACAAGGTCTTCATCCTCGGTCACCACTACCAGCGCGACGAGGTCATCCAGTTCGCCGATGTCACCGGCGACTCCTTCAAGCTCGCCCGCGACGCGGCCGCGCGGCCGGATGCCGAGTACATCGTCTTCTGCGGCGTGCACTTCATGGCCGAGTCGGCCGACATCCTCACCAGCGACAAGCAGTCGGTCGTCCTGCCCGACATGGCAGCCGGTTGCTCGATGGCCGACATGGCCCGGCTCCGGCAGGTCGAGGACGCCTGGGAGGCGCTGAGCGCGGCCGGCATCGCCGAGTCCGTCGTACCGGTGACCTACATGAACTCCTCCGCCGACATCAAGGCCTTCTGCGGTCGCAACGGCGGCGCGGTATGCACCTCGTCCAACGCCAAGACGGCCCTCACCTGGGCCTTCGAGCAGCACGGCGACGACACCAAGGTGCTCTTCCTCCCCGATCAGCACCTGGGCCGCAACACCGCCGTACTCCAGATGGGCATGTCCCTCGACGACTGCGTGGTGTGGAATCCGCTCCTTCCCGGCGGCGGCCTCACCGAGCAGCAGCTGCGCGAGGCGAAGATGATCCTGTGGAAGGGGCACTGCTCGGTCCACGGCCGCTTCTCCGCCGACGTCATCGACGATCTGCGCGCCAAGCACGAGGGCATCCAGATCCTGGTGCACCCCGAGTGCACCCACGAGGTGGTCACCAAGGCCGACCTGGTCGGGTCGACGGAGTTCATCATCAAGACCATCGAGGCCGCACCGGCCGGCTCGTCGTGGGCGATCGGTACCGAGCTCAACCTGGTACGACGCCTCGCGAATGCGCACCCCGACAAGCACATCGCCTTCCTCGACCGCAATGTCTGCTACTGCTCGACGATGAATCGGATCGACCTGCCCCACCTGGTGTGGGCGCTGGAATCGCTGGCCGACGGGCACCTGGTCAATGTCATCGACGTCGACGACCGGACCGAGGCCGAGGCCGGGGTCGCGCTCCAGCGGATGCTGGACCTGCCCGGCTGAGGTCGCGCTCCTGAATCTGCTGGTTGCTGTTCTCCCTCAGGGCGCACAGGGTTGCTTTCGGCCGACTGCCGTTGGCGGGCTCACCCTGGTCACCGGTCACCGGTCACCGACCAAGCGCAGCGACGGGGCAAGGCCCGGTAGGTGGTGACGGCGGTCGCCCGGCCCACGGTCGGGTCACGCATCGCCCGGACAACAGTTGCGATACGTGAGAGTCGTGAACCCGCCCCTGCTGCGAGCCTCACGTATCGCAATCGGGGAAAACACAACGGACGTTGTTTTTTCGCGCCACGCGTGTGACAGGAGTGACCCATGTCGTCTGTGCCGCGACCGGTGAGCCGGGAAGCCGCCGCGACCACCCAACTCCTTGGCCCCTCGCCGCTGTCTTTTCGGTGACCACCCATGGCCCGTCAGCCTCCGACGCCTGTCAGCCGAGGGCAGCCGGTGCGGCGACCGAGCCAGCGGCCGCAACGTTCAGGCCAACCCCGGGCAGTCCCAGAGAGGCAACCACCGATTGGCACCCGGCTCGATGGTGAGGTCCGAGCCGACCGCATCACGCACCTGACGCTCGAGCAGTACGTCGCGCTGCTGCGGGCCGGCCTGCACGAAGGGGTAGAAGGTGCCCTGCTTGTAGAGATAGACCAGCCCGAAGGGCTTGCCCTCGACGGTGCGGAAGCCGACCACCGAACACAACAGGCTGCCCGCGAAGCCCTGCGTCTCCAGGTCGGTGTTGAGGGCGTGCAGGTCGGTGACCAGGCCCGATACGTCGTCGGCATGGCCGTGCACGATCGTCCAGGTGAAGCCGAAGCCGTCGACGGTGCGCTCGACCGTCCCGACGCCGTCGGACTCGATCAGCGCCGTGGCTTCCGCCTGGGTGTCGGCCATCGCGGCGCCCGTCGCCGCGCGATAGCAGACCGAGCCGACCCCGGTCGGGGTCGCGCCCATCACACTCTGGAGGCTGACGGCCGCACCGGGTACGGCGAAGAGATTGTCCAGATTGGGTCCACGCGTGTTCGACCGACCGCGGACGACGTCCCAGAAACCCATCAGCCGGCGACGGGTCCGTCGGTACGGCGGGACAGCTCGGCCTGGATCTTGGCGAGCTGGTCGAGCCGCTGCTCCAGCGAGGGGTGGGTCGAGGTGATGGTGCTCATCGACAGTCCGGCGAGGGCCGGGGTGATGAAGAAGGCATTCATCGACTGGGAGGCGCGCAGATCCTGCTGCGGGGTCTGCGCCATCCGGCCGCTCACCTTCTGCAGGGCCGAGGCCAGTGCAGCCGGGTTCTGCGTGAGATAGGCGCCGGAGCGGTCCGCGCACAGCTCGCGATAGCGGGAGAGCATCCGGGTCAGGAAGAAGCTGATCGCGTAGACGACCAGGCTCACCACGAGCATGACCAGCCAGACCGGCAGGCCGCCGCCGTTGTTGTTGTCATTGCTCCGGCGGTTGCCGCCGAAGATCATGCCGTACTGCGCACCGCGGGTGAGCATGCCGGCGATGATGCCCGCTGACGACGCCACCGTCATCACCAGGACGTCGCGGTGGGCGACGTGGGAGAGCTCGTGCGCGAGCACGCCCTCGAGCTCCTCCGCGGTGAGCGTCTGCAGGATCCCGGTGGTCACACAGACCGCGGCCCGATTGGGTGAACGACCGGTGGCGAAGGCATTCGCCATCGGGGTGTCCGCGATCGTCACCCTCGGCTTGGGCATGTCGGCCAGGGCACACAGCCGGTCGATCATGCCGTGCAGCTCGGGCGCCTCCTGGGGCGTCACCTCGCGCGCCCCCATCGCCTTCACCGCGACGGTGTCGGAGAAGTACCACTGCCCCCACGCGATGCCGAGCCCGATGATCCCGATCAGGATTGCGAACTTCGGCAGCGCCGCCATCAAGATGACGATGAGGGCGACGAACAGCGCCCCGAGCAGGAACATCACCGTCGTCATGCGCAGGGTGAGCCCGGTGTCCTTGATGAAGCGCGTGTTCGCCATCGCCCTCTCCTTGATCCTTCTGTGTGGTCGCCGGGCGTCAGCCCGGGATCAGTCCGTCGTCGTCGAGGAGCTCCCGGACCTCGTCGAGCGTCGCGTCGGCGTGCGGGAGCAGCAGGTCGGAGTCGACCAGCGCGTCGTCGGCGAGCGGCGTACCCGCGGCGCGGACACCGTCGACCAAGGCGGTGAGCGCGGTCCGGAAACCCACCTCGTCGCCGGCGGCGACCGCCTGCTCGACGGCTGCGTCGAGTTCGTTGAGGCGGTCCAGCTGGTCGTCGGAGACGTCGAGCTGGCCCTCGCCCATGATGCGCACGATCATGCCTGCTCCCCCTCGGCCTTCGGCTCGGCGACCGGCTCCGCCACGGCCTCAGCGGACGCCGTGGACGATTCGCCGGCGGGGAGTTGTCCCGGTGCCGAACCGGCCTTGAGGGCGGCCAGCTCGGACTCGACGTCCGACTGAGTGCTCATCGCCTGCAGCTCACGGGAGATGTCGTCGCCGCCGCTGATGCCGCTGGCGTCGTCGAGCGCGCCCGAGGAGATCAACTCGTCGATCGCACCGGCGCGCGCCTGCATCTGCTGGGTCTTGTCCTCGGCACGCTGGATCGCCATGCCGACATCGCCCATCTCCTCCGAGATGCCGGAGAAGGCCTCGTTGATGCGGGTCTGAGCCTCGGCCGCGGTGTAGGTGGCCTTGATGGTCTCCTTCTTGGTGCGGAAGGCCTCCACCTTGGCCTGCAGCCGCT
>JASLCW010000223.1 GCA_030151765.1 Marmoricola sp. | reverse complement strand
TCGTCGTACCTGACGACGGGGAATTCCCCTGCGCGTATGGGCAATCAGCATCCGTCGATCGCGCCGTACGAGACCCTGCGTTGTCGCGAAGGCCTGCTGGCGATCGCCTGCGGCAATGACGGACAGTTCCGTCGCTTCGCCGCGGCACTGGGACTCGCCGAGCTCGGCGAGGACCCGCGCTTCGCGACCAACCCGGCCCGCGTCGAGAACCGAGCCGAGCTGATCGAGGCTCTAGAGGCAACGCTCTCTAGTGGCGACGCCGCGCACTGGCAGGCCGTATGCGTCGAGGCCGACGTACCGGCTGGTGTCGTCGGTGACATCGCCTCGGCCTTCGAGCTGGCCGAGCGGCTCGGACTCGCGCCGACGCTCGACCTGCCTGCGCCGCATCCGCGTCAGGTGCGCCACCCGGTGACCTACTCGCGCAGCAGTCTGACCGAAGCAACCCCGCCCCCTGCACTGAACGAACACGGCGACGAGGTACGTCGCTGGCTGAAGGAGAACTCGTGAACATTGATCTTGCTGGCATCGACGACCTCCTCTCCGAAGAGGAGAAGGCGATCCGTGCGTCCGTACGACGCCTCTGCGACGACATCGTCGACCCCTACGTGGCCGACTGGTTCGAGCGCGGCGAGCTCGACGACGTGCGCGGTCTCGCCAAGGAGCTGGGCAAGATGGGCCTGCTCGGCATGCACCTGGAGGGCTATGGCTGCGCGGGCATGTCGGCCACCGACTACGGCCTTGCCTGCCTCGAGCTCGAGGCCAGCGATTCGGGCATCCGTTCGCTCGTGAGTGTGCAGGGATCCCTTGCCATGTTCGCGATCCACCACTGGGGCAGCGAGGAGCAGAAGCAGGAGTGGCTGCCGCGGATGGCCTCCGGCGACGCGATCGGCTGCTTCGGCCTGACCGAGCCCGACCACGGCTCCGACCCGGGCAACATGCGCACCCGCGCCCGCCAGGATGCCAACGGTGACTGGATTCTCGAGGGTCGCAAGATGTGGATCACGAACGGCTCCGTCGCCGACGTCGCCGTCGTGTGGGCGCAGACGGAGGAGGGCATCCGCGGCTTCGTCGTACCGACGGACACGCCCGGCTTCTCCGCTCCGCTGATCAAGCACAAGCTCTCGCTGCGTGCGTCCGTCACCTCGGAGCTGGTGCTCGACGGCGTCCGTCTCCCCGCCGACGCCGCCTTCCCCGAGGTCCGTGGCCTCAAGGGTCCGCTGTCCTGCCTCAACGAGGCCCGCTACGGCATCGTCTGGGGTGCGTTGGGCGAGGAGCTCTCCTCGATCGAGGCGGCCCTGTCGTACGCCGGTGAGCGCGAGCAGTTCGGCAAGCCGATCGCCGGCTTCCAGCTGACCCAGGAGAAGTTCGCCAACATGGTTCTCGAGTACACCAAGGGCGTTCTCCTGGCGCTGCACCTCGGCCGCCGCAAGGACCAGCACATCCTGCGCCCCGAGCAGGTCAGCCTCGGCAAGCTCAACAATGTGCGTGAGGCCCTGGAGATCTGCCGCACCGCCCGCACCATCATGGGCGCCAACGGCATCTCCCTGGAGTACCCGGTGATCCGCCACGCGAACAACCTCGAGTCGGTGCTCACCTATGAGGGCACCGTCGAGATGCACATGCTGGTGGTGGGTCAGAAGCTGACGGGGATCCCCGCCTTCCGCTGATCCCGTTGAGTGCTGAGCTGGTTGCTTCGGCAGCAGGGCTCAGCACTCAACGTGCTCTCGGCACGCCAAGCGCGATCAGATCCTCCATCACCGACTCCGGGTGATAGCGGATCTCATAGGCGCTGCAGTGAACGATGACGGTGTCACGATCGGTGAGCTTGCGGTGGCGCGCCCGGTCGTCCATTGCCTGGAGTACGTCGTCGTGGAAGGCGCCATCGACTTCGAGCACAAGTGTCCGGCCGTCCGGGAGCCTCCACTCGCAGTCGGTGTAGCGGTAGCGGCCCGATCGGTCCCGGCGGCGGCGCTGACTGACCGGCAGGAAATGCCGAACTGGCGACACGCCTTCCGCACGTCGACCTCGGCAAGCGAATGCGCTCCGCCCTCGAGGTCGCTGATCAGGCGGCGGAACTCGCGCGCTCGCCGCAGTGGCCGGAGCGTCTCGATCCAGAGTGCGAGTTTCGCCGGCGTCGTGAGGCGTTGTTGAACCGCCGCGGCAAGGCAGCCGTGAGCGGTGCGATGGTTCGGCTCGTATGCGGCAAAGAGCAGAACCGCGGGTTCGATCTGGCAGGTCGGCAGTTCGTCGCGTGAGCGGAGCAGGCGGTTCGGGCGCCGCGACCTGAAGAAGATGACACCCGGGAGCGGTTCGAAGGACAGATCGTCGTCGACGATCACCGTGATGTCGTCTCGGTGCCAGTTCTTCATCCCGTGCGCCTCGGCGGCGCTCAGGCCACCGAGAAGCGCCGTGGGGCCTCCGTGCAGAACGGCCATCCACATCTGCTGCTCGCGCGAGAGCGGGCCTGTCGTCGTGCTGACGACATTGGATGTTCGCTGCCGCCACCTCTCCATCGACAGGTGGTGGCGAGTCTCGGCGCGAGTGACGCCCAGTCCCCGCAGTTGCGGCAGCGACAACATTCCGGCTTGGTGCTCCGCGAGCTTGCGCCAATCTCGTCCCGACATGACGCAACAGTGTCGTCGCCCGAGGCGTGAGCCCGCTCCCGTTATCCACAGGCACGAGTTGAGTGCTGGGCTGCGCGGCCGTTGCGGCCACTTCAGCACTCAACTGGCTACTGCGCCAACCCGTAGAGGCGATCCCCGGCGTCACCGAGACCGGGGACGATGTAGCCGCGCTCGTTGAGCCGCTCGTCGATCGCGGCGGTGACGACGGTGACAGGGATGTCCAGGCCGGCAAGTTCCTGCTCGATCATCGCGACGCCCTCGGGCGCGGCCAGGAGGCAGATCGCGGTGATGTGATCGGCGCCGCGGTCGGTGAGGAAGCGGATGGCGGCGGCGAGGGTGCCACCGGTGGCCAGCATGGGGTCGAGGACATAGCACTGGCGACCGGAGAGGTCGGCGGGCAGACGCTCGGCATACGTCGACGCCTCGAGGGTCTCCTCGTTGCGGACCATGCCGAGGAAGCCGACCTCGGCCGTGGGCAGCAGGCGCATCATCCCGTCGAGCATGCCGAGGCCGGCGCGGAGGATCGGGACGACCAGGGGGCGCGGGCGGGAGAGCGTGATGCCCTGTGTCTCCGCGACGGGGGTGTTGATCGTGGTCGTCTCCACCCGGACGTCCCGGGTCGCCTCGTAGGCGAGCAGGGTGACCAGCTCGTCGGCCAGCCGCCGGAACTCCGGAGACGCGGTCCGCTCGTCGCGGAGGGTGGTGAGCTTGTGGGCAACGAGGGGGTGATCGACGACTTCGACGCGCATGGGGCAACGCTATCCGTTTCGCGCCGGATGAGTTGTTCACCTGTTTGTCAGTGGTGCGTACGGCGCGGTTCTGCCACCATCGTGTGGGGGATTCCGTTGGGAGGTCACGATGCCGCTGCTCACCGAGGCCGATCAGGCCGACATCGCGATCATCGTCTATCTCGACGGCGACGAGTGGAGCGTGCACGAGCTTCCCGACGTCGACTACCGCGCCCTCTCCGAGCTGGAGAGCGAGCTGCGGCACTTCCCCGAGGACGCCGACGCCTTCGCGATGATGTCGCTCTACGAGGATTTCGTGATCATCGCCCGGCTCGACGACGAGGACGAGCTGACCGTCGTACTCTCCGACATCACGGCGGCGCTCAACTGGCAGCTCGCGCGCAGCGTCACCGACCATCTGGGGCTTGTGGTCTCCGATGACGAGGAGGACCAGGTCCCGGCCGGCGATCTGCGGATCCTGTCCGATCTCGGCGTCTCCGCCGATGACCTGTCCGATCTGCTCATCGACCCCGAGCTCTATCCGGACGAGGTGATGGGGGAGATCGCCGATCGCCTCGGCTTCGGAGAGCTCTTCGACGAGTACGTCGACGAGGACGACGACTGATGCCCTCCCCGTACGACGATGCGATGCGCCATGCCCTCGACGAGGCGCTGCTCAGCCGGGCGAGCGGCGACGTACCCATCGGGGCCGTCGTCGTCGATGCCGCGGGCGCGGTGATCGGCCGCGGCCACAACATCCGCGAAGCCGTCGGTGACCCGACCGGACACGCCGAGGTCGTCGCGCTGCGTGCCGCCGCCGAGCAGGTGGGCGAGTGGCGGCTGAGTGGCTGCACCCTCGTCGTCACGCTCGAGCCGTGCACCATGTGTGCGGGTGCGGTCGTCCTCTCCCGGGTCGACCGCCTGGTCTTCGGCGCCTACGACGACAAGGCCGGTGCGGTCGGGAGTCTGTGGGATGTCGTACGCGATCGACGGCTGAACCATCGCCCCGAGGTGATCGGCGGCGTACTCGAGGCGGAGTCCGTGGCACTCCTCGACGACTTCTTCACCTCGCGCCGCGAGTCCCCCTCGATTTAGTTCCTGCCGCCCTGCTCCGGTAACCTTCTCCGCGGTGGCGTGTCCGAGCGGCCGAAGGTGCATCACTCGAAATGATGTGTGGGGTCAAACCCACCGTG
>JASLCW010000222.1 GCA_030151765.1 Marmoricola sp. | reverse complement strand
TCGAGTACACCTTCGACTCGATCAACCAGATCCAGATCAACGAGCAGGCCGGCATCACCTTCGCCGGCGGACTGAAGTCGATCCTGCGCCAGGACCCCGACATCATCCTGGTCGGTGAGGTCCGAGACGCCGACACCGCGCGGATCGCCGTACAGTCGGCGCTCACCGGCCACCTCGTGCTGTCCTCGCTGCACGCCACGGAGGCGGTCTCGGCGCTCTATCGCCTTCTGGACATGGGGATTGAGCCTTTCCTGATCGCTTCTTCGATCACCGCCGTCGTGGCCCAGCGGTTGGTGCGCCGCAACTGCACCTCGTGTCTAGAGTCCTACGAGCCCACCCCGGAGGAGCTCGGCTTCCTGCGCAGCTTCGGCGGGACCGAGCCCGCGGGTGGCTTCGTGCACGGAACTGGTTGCAATTTCTGCGCGCACACGGGATATCTGGAGCGGATCGGCGTCTACGAACTGCTGGTGATCACCGACGAGATCCGAGAGATGATCGTCGACCGGGTGCCGCACGAGGACATGCGCAAGATGGCGCGGACCCAAGGCATGCGCACCCTCCAGGAGCAGGCCGTACGCCTCGTCGAGCAGGGGACCACCACCTCTGCCGAGGTGATGCGCTCGATCTACGTGGCGGGAGTCTGAGATGCCCAAGTTCGCGTACGTCGGCACCACCCTCGGCGGCCAGCCGGTCAAGGGAACGGAGAAGGCTGCCTCCCGTAGCGATGCCGAAGTGGCCCTGTACGAAAGGGAATTCCGCGACCTCAAGGTGGTCGAGAAGAAGAGCATCCTGCAGTACGAGATCACCGGCCCGCGGATCAAGCGGGCCGAGGTCATGCACCTCTCCCGGCAGATGGCCGCCTTCCTGCGGGCAGGCCTGCCGATCCTCGACGCCGTGCACTCGATCGGGACCGAGAGCGACAACTCTTCAGTACGACGCATGATGAACGACATCGAGGACGGCCTACGGACCGGTGAGCGCTTCTCCGACACGCTCGAGCGCTATCCCAAGGTCTTCCCGACCTTCTATCGGGGCATCGTGCGATCGGCCGAGCTGACCGGTGAGCTCGACACGGTCCTGGCTCGGCTCGCGACGTACCTCGAGAAGGACCTGGAGATGCGTCGCAAGATCAAGTCGGCGACGACCTACCCAGCGGTCGTCGCGGCGATGTCGGTGGTCACGGTCGTCGTACTGGCGGTCTACGTGCTGCCCAAGTTCAAGGGCTTCTTCGCCAGTCTCGACGCGAAGCTGCCGTGGCCGACCCGTGCACTGATGAGCTTCACCGACTTCCTCACCAACTGGTGGTGGGCGCTGCTGGGCAGCGCCGCGGTGATCGCGTTGATCGTCTTCCTGGTGCTGCGCTTCCCGAGGGGGAGGTACGCCCGGGATGCCTTGCTCCTCGGGACGCCCGTACTGGGCGAGGCGATCCAGTACTCGCTGGTCGAGCGCTTCTGCCGCGTTCTCGCCTCGATGGTCAGCGCCGGAGTGAATCTGCCGGAGGCCCTGCGCGTGACGACCGATTCGCTGAAGAACCGGGTCTTCATCCGCCGCCTCACCGAGGTACAGGAGGCGATGCTGGAGGGTCAGGGAATCGCCGGGCCGTTGGCGCGCACCCGACTCTTCCCGGCCACTGCGACCCAGATGCTCCGCGTCGGCGAGGACACCGGCTCGCTCGACTCTCAACTCGAGGTCACGGCGGAGTACTTCGAGGCCGAGCTGGACTACAAGGTCAAGCGGCTCACCGATCTCTTCGAACCTGCGGTGATCATCTTCATGGGCCTGATCGTCGGCTTCGTCGCCGTGGCGTTGGTGTCGGCGATGTACGGCATCTTCAACCAGGTGAAGGTGTGATGCGCGTACGACGAGCTCGGGGGAGTGAGGCGGGCGAGACCCTGGTCGAGGTCCTCGTCGCCATCGCCATCCTCGGCGTCGCAGGGGTTGCCATCATGGTGGGCCTGATGCTGTCGGTGAAGACATCTGACATCCACCGCAAGGAGACCCAGGGTGGAGCCGACGTCAAGAGCTGGGCCGAGGCAATTCAGAACTACGTACAAGCTAACCAGTCAGCGTTCAATTGCTCGCCTGATTACGGCGCCGCGACCGTAGGGTTCGCGCCGAAGACGGGTTACGACGCGACCTACACCTGGAACGCCGTCGACAGTACCGGTGTCGCTACGGACTGTACGGCGAACAAGGCCCAAATGGTCAATCTGAACATCTCGAGCCGCGACGGTAGGGCGAGTGAAGAACTGACCTTCGTATTGCGCCGACCGTGCAGCGGCAACCAACTGGTGGACTCGTCGAAATGTTCATGATCCAGCGCATTCGCACACGTCGTGAATCGGAGGCAGGGTTCACGCTCATCGAGCTGATCGTCACGGTCTCTATCGTCAGCATCATCATGGTGGCCCTGACCGGCATGGTGATGATGTACATGAAGACGACCGTGAGCACGGCCGCGCGTCTCACGGAGTCGCACGATATCCAGCTTGCTGCGGCCTATTGGCAGCGTGATGTCGCCAGCGTCGGTGTGCGATCGACCGTCTACGACAGCAGTGTCGGGGGAAGCCATACCTACCCGTTAGTCCAGTCGATCGCCGCTCCTGACACGGGCAGTCCGGCGTTGGCGAACTGCACATTGCCGGCCGGTACTCCAGTCATCACGCTCGCATGGAACACCTATGGCAGCGCGGGTGACGATCCCACGAGAGTCTCGGTCACCTATGTGGCGCAGGAGTCTGGGGCTGGGTACGACTTGGTCCGTGTGCGCTGCAGTGGCACAACCGCGACACCGGACTCTGTGATCCCAATCGCGGGTGACCTGACGTCTGCGATCATCGCCCCCTCCGCGATCAGCTGCCTCAAGTCCGATGGGGTCACCGCGACTCCCTGCTCGGGCGCAGCCCTGGAGGTGCCGGCGGTCGTCAAGATGGAACTTGTCTCCAAGGACCTCGACAACAACGACGGCTCGACCTACACCGTCACGCTCACCGGCGAACGGAGACAGACATGACTCGTTGGTTCAAGCATCGATCGCGTACTCGAAACGACGAGGGCGCCATCCTCGTCTTTGCTCTCATCATCGTGACCACGGTTGCGTTGGTGGTGGGCACACTATTGACCCGCGGCGGTGGGAGTCTGATGGCGACCGTCACGCTCCGCAATGTTGCGGCCTCGTCCTACGCGGCTGACGCCGCCGCAAACATCGCGATCAACGACCTCCGCACGGGGTATGGCTTCGGCGCCAATGGTGGCCAGCCTGGTGACGCGGAGCCTGCCTTCAACAACAACCCGACAGACGGTCTCGGTTGCTTTGGTCACAACAGCGGTGTCACAGGTGACACGGACAATCTGATCCTCAACGGCTTCTACCCAGCGGTTGGGTCGGTCGGATCGAGTTCGGCCTACGTCCATTGCTTAGCTCAGGGCGGTACTGGTCAACAAGGTCCTGCGGTCGAGATCACCAAGGACAACAAGGCTGCCTATGCGCTGATCACCTTGGGCGGTTCGATTACCAACAATGCATCCGTCCCGCTCAAGGTGCACGGTGGCGTCTACTCCAACGACGCGGTCGTCGGCCAGGTCAAGCTGGACCTTGGAAACGCGCACGCCGTCAACTCGTGTGATGACACCACGGTGGTGGCTCCGTTCGTACGGGACTGCAACAACCACACCCCGTACGTCGACCCGAACTACAGCGCGGACACTTCGTCCGTACCCGCCCTGCAGGCGCCGCCGACTACCTGCACCGACCAGGTGGCGGTCTTCCAACCGGGCTACTACGACGACGTCAATGCGCTGAACGCCGCTGTCGGGCTGTGTAACGCGTCGTGGTTCAAGCCGGGCACGTACTACTTCGACTTTCACAACGGCTGCGCAGGCCAGAGCACCCCGGCGCCCTACTGTCCGACCAATGTGTTCGGAGCGCGGTCCGGCAATGAGGCCGATGTTTGGACCATCCCGAACGGAAAGCCCGTGATCGGGGGCACCCGAGCGGGGGTCTTCGCGACCAGCGCACAGGTGGCGATGACGCAGGTGAACGGTAAGAGCTATATGGCTCCCGGCAACTGCGTGAGTCCCTTGACCGACACCTCGGCACAAGGTGTGCAGTTCATCTTCGGCGCGGACAGTCAGATGCACCTCGACAAGACGGCGTCAATGGAGCTGTGCGCCAGCTACCACAGCAATCGGCCGCCGATCGAGTTGTTCGGCCTGCAGGCCAGCACGCCGGGGGTGAGCACCCCTACGGCTGTTTCTGAGACGCGGGACATCAGCAACGGCGGCTCGGTCGTCAGTCCAGGCGCATTCATCAACGCTGATCAGAGCCACCTCGAGGCAGGTGGCTCCGGGGCGACCTGGACAAGGGGTCCGGCCACCGGTACGGCCGGAGGAAGTTGCTGTACCAGCGTGCTGGACGTTGGTAGCGATTCCGGCGTCACTGCCACGTCCGTCGGCGGGAACTGGAGCAACGCAAACGCCGCGCATCTCAACAAGAATGCGACGAGCGGCGCGTCGTGGACCACCGGAAACTCAGGCGCCTCGAAGAGCGCCACTCTCAAGCTGAAGGGATTCGCCCCGACATCAACCGTGCCGGCGGTTTCAACCGTCAACCTGAGCGCCGCGAAGCTCAACATCACTCATTCCGAGCCGTCCGGCACGAACGCGAATGTCGCTCTGGTTGTCGAGGGAGGTGGCGGCCAGACCTGGACACCGCCATCGTGGTCCGGTCCGATTGCCGTTGCGAACACGGTCAGCCTGACGGGATCCGATCTGTCGAGCCTGCAGACCTTCATCAGGAGCTATGGCTATCTGGGTGCAACCGTCACCTACCTGCTGTCGGGCGGTACTGGTTCGAGCTCAGCGACTGTCGGGCCACTCGCTCTCAGTCTTGACATGAGTTGGCCTCCAACTGGTAGTGACACAACGCAACAAACGACTTTGACGATTTCTGGGTTCGCTCCGAGTGCACCAGTTCCGGCGGGTGCCATTTTGACTGGGGCACAACTGCACGTCACCCACCTGGAGAGCACTACCGCGGGGTCGTCGGGATCGGTGTCGCTTGGCATTGGTGGTTGGTCGTACACGAGGGCGATCGCTGCCAGTACGACCTCTAGGACCGAGGACATCCCGATCTCGGGGAGCAATCTCGACGATCTGCAGAAGCAGATTCACGACAAGGGGTACGGATCGGCGACCGTCTCGTACACCGCGAAGCAGGACAACGGTGCCTCTACGACTGTCGGCCCGATAACGCTGGATCTGACCTACTACCTGCCGGTGCTGCGGGCGCAGAGCGGCTGCGTGACACGGCCCATCGGGAGCGGTGGTTGTTCGTTCCTCTGGACCGACTCCGACAACGGCAACAACATGATCTCGATGTATATGCAGGGCACGACCTACGTCCCGACGGCGGATGTAAACCTCACGCTCAGCAATTTCGGCGCGCAGGTCATGGAGTTCGGGCTGATCGCGCGGCAGATGGAATTCGACATCAACAACGGCAATCCACGCTACGACGGCCCTGTCTTCCAGATCCCCGACACCACCTACACCAACGGTTTCGTCAGCACCATCGTCCAAATTGAAGTACACGTGTGCCTCGGTCAGGTGACCGTTACGGATGGTTGCAAGTCGAATACGCCGGCGTTGACTTCTCGTGTGCAGATCTACGACCCGACCGGCCTCCCAGCGCCGCCGGCAAGGCAGATCACGCCTTTGAGCTGGAGCCACAGCACCTGAGTATGGACACGATCCTCATCGCCTGCCTGTGCGGACTGTTGGGGCTCGCGATCGGCTCCTTCCTCAACGTGCTCGTGTATCGAGTCCCGCGCGGGGAGTCGGTGGTGAGCCCGCCCTCGCACTGTCCCCACTGCGAGATGCTGATCCGCGACCGGCACAACGTGCCGGTGTTCGGCTGGCTGGTCCTGCGGGGTCGCTGCTACGACTGCGCGGCGCCGATCAGTGTTCGCTATCCGATCGTCGAGGCGGTGACGGGGATCCTCTTCGCCGGGGTGGGCGCGACACTGGCCGGTCGCCCGTCGTACCTGCCGGCTGCGTTGTGGCTGGTCGCGGTGATCGTGGTCGAGGTGGGGGTGGCCGTCGACGGGAACACCCTGCCGAGGGCCTTCCGCTTCGGAGCCGTCGGAGGACTTGTCGGTCTGACCGTCGTCGGTGCTCTCTTCGCCTGACGGGCGGCCCGGGCGGGCCGCGTTGTCGGCGCCGCCTCATAGCGTTCCGGGAAAGGCGAAACCCCGGCGATGTGGCAGGCCAGTGATCGTTCCGGGGTCTTCGGGAGCAACCGTACAGGAAGAATCTGACGTGGCCAATGTCGACGAGGGAGTAGGGAAGGGTCTGGGCGGCCGCTATTGGCGACTGTCGAAACTCTTGTCCGCGGAGAGGCTCGATTCCTACCTACGGTGGAGTCGCGGGGATCTCCAGAGCGCATTCGCTCTCTACGAGTGGAACATGCGAGTAGCCGCCTCCCTGATGCACACGACCGGCATGGTCGACGTGATCGTCCGGAATGCGATGGATCGCGCGCTCGGTGAGCTCGCGCAGGTAAAGGGCTGGGCGACGTGGTTCGACGAGGCACCGCTTGACCGGCGCGGCCGCGCAGATCTCAGCAAGGCACGTCTGAGAGCTACGAGGTTCGGCTCGGTGCCGGAGGTTCATGGCAAGGTCGTTGCGGAGCTCAGTCTTGGATTCTGGCGCTATCTCGCGGCCTCCCGGTATCTCACCGCGCTGTGGACACCGGGGCTCTACGCGGCTTTCCCGGAAGGGCCGTCTGACAAGCTGCAGCGACAGAGGCAAGTCGACAGTCACCTACAGAGGCTGCTCCTTGTACGGAACAGGGCGGCACATCACGAACCCGTTCATCGCCGCGATCTCCTCCGCGATCTACAGGCGTCGGTGGAGATCGCCTCATGGATAGCGGGCGAGGCCGGTCATTGGGTCGGAGAGCTCTCGACCATCGCCGAAGTCGTGGCTGATCGTCCAATCCGGCCGAGCGCATAGTCGCTCGGCAACAGGGTCAGAGGGCGCCGAAACAGACCAGGCAGCGTCTCGGATCGTGCTGGATCCGGCTGCGATGCAGCCGCTCACAGTGCCCGATCCAGTCGAACAGGGCAGCCTCGGACTGACGGATGTCTGCGGGGACCGGTCCTTCGGTCGGGCAGACGTCAGCAACACCGTTCATGGGTTCCCTCCCAGTCACTCATGATGTCGTGCCCTCAGTCTGGACCCCGACGACACGGAGCGCAGCGATTCCGGCAAATCGGACGGGCTCCTAGTGGTCCGTCTGCCAAATACCGCGGCGGAGCAGCGCCGAGGCGATCGCGAGGAGTACGACGATGACGAGGGCGAGCCAGGTCCAGCTCGCCAGTACGACGACCCCCGCGACGGCCAGGGCGAGCGATGACCAGGGACGCGGTGTGCCGCCGAGCAGAGTCACCACGAGGACGCCGACCGCCGCGACGATCCCCGTCGTCAACATGCCGTGGTCGAGCAGGGAGGTGAGGTGCGCGTAGTAGTGATGGACCGCCGTGTCGCCGGCGATGTCGCGCGGCACATTCGCCGCCGCCACGTCGTCCCCGATCATCACGAGCAGCCGCAGCACCAGCATCGTGATGATGATGCCGCCGAAGCCGCGCAGCGCCGTACGCCATCGACGGGTCGAGACCAGCACCGCCAGGGCGAGGAAGAGCAGCGTCAGCACCGGTAATGCCCACGCGAGGGTCTTGAGCACCTTCACGGCCTGCTGCGCCGACTGGAGGCCGCTCGCATCGGCGACGTCGAGCACGAGGTGGATCGGCGGCAACTGGCTGATCAGCTTGATGCCTAGAGTGCTCAGGTGCTGCCGCACCTGGTCGACGACGCCGGTCAGGTCGATCGTGATCCGGCCGTGGCTCACCACGACGCTCTCGGGCGCCTCGCCGGTGAGCACCCGGACGAGTTGGTCGTGCGCCTGCCTGTTGGCGGCCACCCAGAGGGCCTTGAAGGCAGAGGACTCGACGACCTGAAGCGTCGTCGACTCGATCGCCTGGTGTGCGGCCTGGTCGACCCGATTGCCGAGGTCGCCGCCGACCTGTTGCCCTCCGGTCAGTCCGCGGGCGCGCAGTTGCTTCTCGATCGCGTCGGTCACGCGCGCGGCGACATCCTTCTGGATGGCCCGGTCGGAGGCGAGCGGGGAGACCGTGGCCAGATAGCGATCGGTGTCGAGCACCTGACCGCGCGCCCAGATCGCCACCGGCGTCAGTGCCGCCATCACGTAGGTGATCGCGAGCAGGATCACCACGCCCGTCGCCCGCAGGGGATGTGACCGGTCCGCATCAGTTCGCACGTCCGCATTCTGGCAGGAGAGGGTGTTGCGCTGCGCGAACCCGCGGTCGTGGTGTGGGATCACTCCCATGCATCTGTCTCCAGGCACCCTCGCCGTACTGGCGGGCTGCTGGTCCCTCGTCGTGCTCGCCGTCAGGATCATCGCGCTCGGGGTCATCCCCGGGAACCGCAAGCCCTCTAGTGGTACGTCGTGGCTTCTCGTGGTGCTCTTCCTCCCGGTGATCGGGCTGATCCTCTACTTCTTCATCGGGAGCTCGCGCCTCGAGCGCAGGCGTCACGAGAAGCAGGAGGTCGCCAACGAGGTGATCCGGGCGCTGAGTGCGAGCCAGTCCTGGACCCCGCCGTACGACCAACTCGCGCCTCTGGTGCCCTCGGTGATCGAGCTCAACGCGAAGCTCGGTGCGCTCCCGGCGATGCCGGACAACGAGGTCGCCTTCATCGGCGACTACCACGAGTCGATCGAGGCGATGCGGATCGCGGTCGAGCATGCGGAGGCCTATGTCGACGTGGAGTTCTACATCACGGCGTGGGACGACGTGACCGATGGCTTCTTCAAGGAGCTGGTGGCGGCGACCGAGCGGGGTGTCGTCGTACGGCTGCTGCTCGACCATCTCGGATCGCGCGGCATCCCCGGCTACAAGGAGTTCACGAAGCGCCTGGACGCGACCGGCATCCAGTGGCACCCGATGCTGCCGGTGCAGCCCTTGCGCCGGCGTCCCGATCTCCGCAATCACCGCAAACTCCTCGTGGTCGACGGGATCGTCGCCTTCAGCGGTTCCCAGAACCTCATCGAACCCGGCTACGACAAGCCGAAGAACCACGCGGTCGGTCGTGAGTGGGTGGACCTGATGGCGCGCTACAGCGGTCCGGTCGTGCGCGCCTTCGAGGCGGTCTTCGCCACCGACTGGTTCAGCGAGACCGACGAGATCCTCGCCGAGCGGATCATCGCGCGCACCCCTAGGGAGTACGGCGCTCAGGAACTGCCGACGACCAAGGGAGTCATCGGCCAGCTCGTTCCCAGCGGCCCGGGCTTCCGTGGTGAGAACAATCTGCGGATGTTCACGACCCTGATCTATTCGGCCACCCGTCGCATCTCCCTCACGAGCCCCTACTTCGTGCCGGACGAGTCACTGCTCTATGCCGTCACGACCGCGGCGCAGCGGGGGATCGAGGTGGAACTCTTCGTGAGCGAGCAGGCCGATCAGTTCATGGTCGGGCACGCCCAGGCGTCGTACTACCGCCAGCTGTTGGAGGCCGGCGTCCGGATCTGGCTGTACCCGGCGCCCGCCGTGCTGCACGCCAAGCACTTCACGATCGACGACGACGTCGCGGTGATCGGCTCGAGCAACATGGACATGCGCTCGTTCGCCCTCAACTACGAGATCTCGATGCTCCTGCTGGGCGAGGAGATCGTCACCCGCATGCGCGAGATCGAGGACGGTTACCGCGCGCTCTGTCGCGAGCTCACCATCGAGGAGTGGACGCAGCGCCCGCGTCGACTGAAGTACGTCGACAATGTCATGCGTCTGACGTCGTCGCTCCAGTAGGCGCTTCCTCGGAGGACTCGTCAGCCTCGTCCCACGAGTCGTCGGCGCTGACGTCGGGATGGTCGATCTCCTCGGGTCTGCCCGAGATCAGTGGCAGCAGCCACCACGCATCTCGGTCGGCCTCGACGAGCAGGGATCTCACCAGCAGTGACAGCGGTACGGCGAGCAGCGCGCCGAGCGCGCCCAGCGCCCATGCCCAGAAGGCCAGGGACAGGAAGGTCAGCGTCGTCGAGAGACCGACCGCGTCGCCGATGAAGCGCGGCTGGATCACGCTCTGCACGATGAAGTTCGCGACGATGTAGAGCGCGATGACGATGAGCATCTCCTTCACCCCGCCCTGCAGCAGCCCGATCACGGCCGGCGGCACCAGGCCGATGATGAAGCCCAGGTTGGGGATGAAGTTCGTGACGAAGGAGAGCACCGCCCAGACGAAGGCGCCCGGTACGCCGATGATCGCCAGCCCGATCCAGTTGATCACCGCGACGATGAGGCCGAAGAGCGCCGAGACAGCCATGTAGCTGCGCGATCCCTGGGCGAAGTTCTCGATGGCGTTGACGAGATCGGGGCGCGCCCGCTTCGCCCCCTTCAGGCCCTTGAGGATGCCCGAGGTGTCGAAGGTCATGAAGATCAGCGTCAGCGCGATGAAGAGCAGGTTGGTGAGGATGCCGACCACGGCACTGAGGATGGTCGTCGCGTACCCGACCAGCTTGCCGATGTCGAGCGAGTTCACGACGCCGTTGACCTGGTCCTGACCGACGCCGCGTTTCTGCAGCCAGGTGCCGATGTCGGTGACCAGGTTGTCGATCCGGCCCGAGTACTGCGGCACGATCGCCGCCATCCGCCCGACCGCCACGATCAGCGAGAGCGTCAGCGCGATGATGATCAGATAGGTCAGCAGCACGGTGACGATCGAGGCGACCCAGGCCGGCACGCCCTTCGACTCCAGCCAGGAGCGGATCGGGTGCACCGTGATGACCAGCAGCAGGGCCAGGAAGGTCGGCCCGATGATCCCGGAGACCGACCGTACGCCGGCCAGCGTGATCGTCAGCGCCGCCGTCGCGAGCAGGACGATCACCGCCCGGGGGATGGTGAATCCCGAGGTGGCGGTCTCTTCGGGCACCTGCGAAGTCTCGGACACGAAGTGAAAGCTACTTGAGTCGTGCCTCGGTGCGCAGCATTGCCCGGATCTGTGTCAGC
This sequence comes from Marmoricola sp., assembly GCA_030151765.1. Lineage (GTDB taxonomy): Bacteria > Actinomycetota > Actinomycetes > Propionibacteriales > Nocardioidaceae > Marmoricola. The sequence continues at coordinate 7,131 of JASLCW010000222.1, read as the reverse complement.
GAATCTGACCGAGGAAGTCCGCGACCTGGCCGCGCAGGGCGGCGGCCAGGCGGGACAGTTCCAGCGACGACGAGGTCATCTCGACCGCCCCGGTGCTGGTGGCCTCGGTGGCGGCTCCGATGGCGCCGATGTCGTTGGTCACCTCGGTGACGGCGGTGGCCGCGCGCATCGTGGTCTCGCTGAGCTCGGCCGTGGTCTTGCGCTGCTCGCCGACCGCGGATGCGATGGCGCCGATGTTCTCGCCCATGCCCCGGACCGCGCCGCTGATGCTGTCGATCGCCCCGACGACGGCATTGGTCGCGGACTGCATCGCCTGCACCTGTTCCTCGATCTTCTCGGTGGCATCGGCGGTCTCGGCCGCGAGTGTCTTGACCTCGGAGGCGACGACGGCGAAGCCCTTGCCGAGGTCGCCGGCCCGGGCCGCCTCGATGGTCGCGTTGAGGGCGAGCAGCCGGGTCTGGCTGGCCACTTGGCCGATCAGGCGGACGATGTCGCCGATCGACTGTGACGCGGTGTCCAGGCCGCGGACCAGTGTCTGGACCTGCTCCGCCTCCTGTACGGCGGCCTCGCCGGCCTGGTTGGAGACCGTTGCCTGCTCCTCGATGGAGCGGACCGTGATGGTGAGCTCCTCGACGGCGGTGGCCGCGACGGTGACCGCGGCGGAGGCGGTCTGCGAGCTCTCCGAGACCTGACCCGCCCGGGTGGCGGTGTCCTCGGCGTTGGCGGCGAGCCCGCGGGACGAGGCCTCCATCTGGGTCGACGCGGAGGCGACCTGGTCGGACAGTCCGAGTACGGCTTCCTCGAAGGCATTGGCCAGCTCGCGGCGCTGCACCTCCTGGTGGGCCAGTTCGGCGTGGGTGGTGGCCATCGCGTCGATGGCGCTGTTGATGGTGCCGGCGCCGGCCCGGAAGGAGCCGAGCATGCCGCGCACCAGGAAGCGCCGGTAGAACTTCGCCTCACTGGCGAATTCCAGCGAGGCCGAGGACTCGCGGACGTAGGCGTCGGTGCGGTCGAGCACCTCGTTGAGCGCATTGCGCGCGGCGACCAGTTCGGGCTCGTCGCCCAGCATCGGCACGCGCGGCTCGAGGTCGCCCGCGGCGGCCGCCTGGCAGACGGCGGTGAGGGCGACGACGGCCTCGCGATAGCGGTCCGCCTGTGCCTGCAGGTCGTCCGCGGTCGTCTCCGCGGCGACCTCTGCTTCGGGGTTCATCTCCAGGACACTCATGCTGCTGCCTCCTCGTCGCGTGCGACCGACCACACGAATTCGTCGTACGACATGCCGGCTTCCTCGAGGATCGCGGCGAGCCGGGCAGTACCGGCGGCGAGCGCGGCGGGGGACTGGCTGTGCGCCCGCTCCTCGGCCAGCAGCTGGCGATAGATCTCCTGGACCCGGGCGATGGCCATCGCCGAAGCGGTACGCCGGTTCGAGTGGTAGCCGACGATGTTGCCCGACGCGTTGAAGGTCGGGGTGACGTGTGCGAGCACCCAGTAGTGGTCGCCGTTGGCGCTGAGATTGACGATGTAGGCGAAGAGTTCGTCACCGGCGGCGATGCGGGTCCACAACTGGTGGAAGACCGACCGCGGCATGTCGGGGTGCCGGATGATGTTGTGCGGCTGACCGATCAGGTCGCGCTCGGCCCACCCGCTGATGTCGACGAAGAGCGGGTTCACGTAGGTGAGCCGGCCCTGTGGGTCGGTCTTGGAGACGATGATCTCATCGGCTCCGAATGTCCGCTCGACCCCGGTCGGGACGATCTTGTTCTCGCGCACGGTGGCACCTCCAGCCTTCGGCTTCGCTGGCTGCCTGATCGGCCGGATCGGCGGCGAATCAAGGACTATTGGAGGGCGAGGCGTGCGGCGAGTACCAGCATCGTGGTCGCGATCAGCAGGTCGAGCACCTGCCAGGCGCGCGGGGTCGCGAGGAAGGGCGCGAGCTTGCGGCCGCCGTACCCGAGGGTGGTGAACCACAGCAGGCTGGCCAGGGCCGCGCCCGCCGCGAACCACCAGCGGCCGCTGTGGCCGTGGGTGTTGGCGATGGAGCCGACCAGGATGACCGTGTCGAGATAGACGTGCGGATTGAGCCAGGTGAGGGCGAGTGCCTTGACGACGGCCTTCATCCCGGAGTCGGTGGGTCCGGCGGCGGCCTCGAGTGCTTCGGTGCTCCGGGCTCGCCAGGCGGCGGAGAGGCCGTAGCAGACGAGTACCGCGACGCCGAGCCAGCGGATCACGTCGAGAGCCCACGAGGCGTGCTGGATCAGGGTGCCGATGCCGGCCACGCCCGCGATGATCAGCACCAGGTCGGAGATCGCGCAGACCGCGACGATGCCGCCGACCTGGGCGCCGCGCAGTGCCTGGCGGAGCAGGTAGGCGTTCTGGGCGCCGATCGCGATGATCAGGGAGAGGCCGGTCAGCAGACCGACGAGAAGGTCAGCGGTCACCGGCCGGCACACTCGCGGCAGATGCCGAAGACCTCGACGGTGTGGTCGACGTCGACGTAGCCGTACTCGGCCGCGATCTCCTCGGCCCACCGCTCGATCGCGCGCCCGGCGACCTCCTCGGCCCGTCCGCAGCTGCGGCACACGAGGTGGTGGTGATGGGCGCCTTCGTCGCCGCAGAAGCGGTACGTCGTCTCGCCGTCGGCGGTGTGGATCACGTCGGCGACGCCCTGGTCGGTGAGGGCCTGGAGGTGGCGGTAGACCGTGGAGAGCCCGACCTTGTGCCCGGCTCCGCGCAGCGCGGCGTAGATCTCCTGTGCGCTGCGGAAGCCGTCCTGCGCGATCAGTTCGTCGCGTACGGCGGCGCCCTGCGAGGTGGCGCGCTTGGTGCGGTGCTCGGCCATGACCCCCAGCTTACCGATAATCGTTATCAGTGTGATCGAGATCAGGATAGGCAAGCCTCACTTAAGCAGTTAGGCTGCGGACATGGGCAAGACGATCAAGCTTCCGAAGACGGAATGCTGTGTCTCGAAGTCGCGCTGTGCGCGCTGCCCCATCCGCATGCTCAAGGAGGGCTCCCTCCCCGACGGCTTGACCGTCCACAAGCGCAAGCTGGTGAAGGTCGATGACAAGGGTCGCCGCAAGAAGGTGAAGAAGTCGCAGGTCGCCGCCGCGATGAAGGGCCGCAAGAAGGCTGCGTAGCGCTCAGATCCAGCGTTTGAACCAGATCCGCTGCAGCCATTGGTCGTTGGTGATCAGGCCGTCGGTGTAGATGGGCCAGAACCAGGCGAAGTTGGCGACGACCGCGAAGACGAGGGCGCCGGCGATGATCGCGCCCGTACGGCGACGCCGCTCACTCGCCTCCGCCGGGCCCAGGATCAGGCCGAGGACCATCACCAGCCCGAGGATCAGGTAAGGCTCGAAGGTGATCGTGTAGTAGCTGAAGATCGGCCGGTCGTCGTAGCGGAACCAAGGCAGCCAGCCGGCCAGCACCGGTACGACGACGAGGCCGTATCGCCAGTCCCTGCGGGCGAACCAGAGAACCACGCAGACGACCAGGGCGGCGGCGGCCAGCCACCAGAGGATCGGCGTACCGAGGAGCAGGACCTGGCGCAGGCAGGTCGAGCCGGCGGCCGCAGTGCAGCCCTGCACGCCCGGCTTGATGTCGAGCTGCGCGTCGATGCCGACAGGGCGGTTGAGCAGCAGCCAGCCGCCCGGATTCGACTGGTAGACGTGGTGCGCGCTGTTGAGGAACTTCGTGTGGAAGGTGAAGACGTCCTGGTGGTAGTGCCAGAGCGATCGCAGCGCCTGCTCGGCCTGCCCGAGGAAGCTGCTCGGATGGTCGTGGATGTAGCTGCCCCAGAAGGGCCCGTACTGCGTGTCGGAGAGGCTCGCCTCATACACCTGGTGATGGATCAGCCAGCCCGTCCAGGTGAACACGTAGACGATGAAAGGCACCAGGATCAGGTAGGCGAGTGCGGGGAACTCGTCCAGGAAGGCGGCCTTCAGCACCGATCGCCGTACGCCGAGGCGCCGCCGGGCGCCCGCATCCCAGGCCCACATCAGCAGGCAGGTGGCGGCGAGGAAGAAGAGCGCGTCCCACTTGGTGCCGATCGCCAGGCCCCAGACGACTCCGGCCACTAGACGCCAGGGTCGCCACCACAGGGGCGGCCCCCACGGATAGATCTCCACGTTCTCGATCTGCGCGAAGCGCCGCCGCCCCCAGTCGCGGTCGATCACCATGCAGTGGACGGCCAGCAGGATGAAGAAGGCGGCGAAGATGTCGAGCAGGGCCAGGCGCGAGAGCACGAACTGCAGTCCGTCGAAGCACATCAGTACGCCGGCCGTCAGTCCCAGCAGGTTCGACCCCGTGATCCGGCGTACGAAGCGGATCATCAGCAGCACCATCAGCGTGCCGACGATCGCCGGCGCCACCCGCCAGGCGAAGGGATTCATCCCGAAGAGCTGCTCCGGGATCGCGATCAGCCACTTGCCGACCTCGGGATGCACGACCATCTCCGGGCCCGACGCCCATTGATTCGTCGTGTGACCGCCGAGGATCGCCGCGTTGGCGTTCTCCACGTAGTTGCGGGCATAGCCGAAGTGCAGCAGCGACCACGCGTCCTTGGCGTAGTAGGTCTCGTCGAACTCGAAGGACCTCGGGGTGCCCAGGGTCCAGAAGCGCAGGACGCCGGCGAGGAGGGTGATCCCGAGGGCACTCGTCCACTCGAGGACCCGATCGCTGCGGCGCACCCGGTGAATCTATCGGTCGAACAGGGGAATGGGATGATCGGCGCGTGACTGACTCAGGTGGCGTCCTCGTCCTCGCGGGTACGCCGATCGGCCAGGCCGACGACGCCCCGGCGCGGCTGGCGACCGAGTTGGTCGCGGCGGATGTCATCGCGGCCGAGGACACGCGCCGGCTGAAGCGCCTGATGAGTGCGCTCGAGGTGCACACCGATGCGCGCATCACGTCGTACTTCGAGGGCAATGAGCACACCCGTACGACGCAGCTCCTCGACGACCTCCGTACCGGCGCGCGCGTGCTCGTCGTGACCGACGCGGGGATGCCCAGCGTCTCCGACCCGGGCTATCGGCTCGTGGCCGCCGCGGTCGAGGAGGGCATCCGGGTCACCGCGGTACCGGGCCCGTCAGCAGTGCTCACCGCGCTCGCCGTCAGTGGCCTGCCGGTGGATCGCTTCTGCTTCGAGGGCTTCCTGCCCCGGAAGGCTGGGGAGCGCACCCGTGCCCTGGAGGCGATTGCCGAGGAGCGCCGCACGATGGTCTTCTTCGAGGCCCCGCACCGGACCCTCGCCGCGCTCGAGGCGATGCGCGATGTCTTCGGCGCCGATCGCCGGGGCGCGGTCTGCCGGGAGCTGACCAAGACGCATGAAGAGGTACGCCGCGGTGGACTCGGCGAACTGGCTGCATGGGCCGCGGACGGCGTACGGGGCGAGGTGACGATCGTCGTCGCGGGCGCCGTGGAGGCGCCTCCGAGCACCGATCCCGCCGAATGGCGGGGGCTGGTGGCCGCGATGGAGGCTGCCGGCCAGAGCCGCAAGGACGCCATCGCCGGGGTGGCGAAGCGTCTGGGAGTGCCGAAGCGCGAGGTGTACGACGCCGTGCACAAGGGGGATTCATGAGTGACTGGCCGGCCATGCCGGAGCCGCTGCCGCACCCGGTGATCGACAACCACTGTCACCTCGACATCACTCGCACGGAGGATCCGCCGCTGCCCGTCGAAGACGCGCTCACCAGGGCGACCGAGGCGGGCATCCCGCGCATCGTCCAGGTGGGTTGCGATCTGAGGAGCTCACGCTGGGCCGCGGAGGCTGCCTCCTCGTACGACGAGATCGTCGCGGCCATCGCCCTCCACCCCAATGAGGTGCCGGCGCTCGCCGGGCGTGGCGAACTCGACGCCGCGATCGCCGAGCTCGACTCCATTGCCGGCAACACCCCTAGGGTGCGTGCGATCGGGGAGACCGGGCTCGACTACTTCCGCACCGACGAGTCCGGACGCGACGCCCAGCACGACTCCTTCCGCCGGCACATCGAGCTGGCGAAGAAGCACGACCTGACGCTGATGATCCACGACCGCGATGCGCACGACGACGTACTCGCGATCCTCGACGAGGTCGGTACCCCTGACCGCTGGGTGATGCACTGCTTCTCCGGCGACGCCGCGTTCGCGCGCCGCTGCCTCGACAAGGGCGCGCACCTGTCCTTCGCAGGCACCGTCACCTTCAAGAACGCGGATCTCCTCCGCGAAGCGCTCGCGCTGGCCCCGCAGGACCGGATCCTCGTGGAGACGGACGCGCCCTTCCTGACCCCCGTGCCCCATCGGGGCCGCAACAATGCGTCGTACCTGATCCCGCTCACCGTGCGGTCTATGGCGCAGACGCGCGGCGACGATCTCGGCGAACTCTGTGCCGCCATCGAGAGCAATACCTTCGCTGCCTACGGCGGCGAGTGGGGCCGCTGAGCGCCTTTCGGGAGCCTGAACAGCGGGTGACCGGTGCCACAGAAGTTCGGTGACCTCGGGCACCGGGCACGCCTGAGATCGCCGAATCGGCGTCGTGACCGATTTGTGATCATTCGTGATCTGTGTTGGGCTCGATTGCCGAAAAGCCGTTTCCCACCGGATTCGGGCCCCGACCAGCGGCACCGGCCCAGCGCCGGCCGCGGACACAGGAGCAACCCCCATGCGCGCAAAACTCCTGCGCCTAGGGCGTAAGAAAACGATCGTCCTGGCTCTCGCCAGCGTGATCGCCACCGCACTCGTCGCCACCGCGATGGGCTACCAGAGCCTCTCCGACCAGGTCCGTCTCTCCGTCGACGGCAAGGTCCAGACCGTGCGCACCTTCGGTCACACCGTGGGCGATGTCCTCGCCCAGAAGAACATCCACCTCGGCCCGCACGACGTCGTCGTACCGAGTGCCGACTCTCCCATCGTCGACAACGGCGAGGTGACCGTCCGCTACGGCCGCCGGCTCGACATCAACGTCGACGGCAAGAGCCAGGCCTACTGGACCACCGCGACCACGGTGAACACCGCGCTCCTGCAGCTGGGCGACGGTTACGGCAATGCGGCGCTGTCCACCAGCCGCAGCAGCGCGATCTCGCGCGAAGGCATGGCGCTGAAGATCGCGACCCCCCACAAGGTCCGCATCAAGATCGGCAACCACCCGGTCGAGAA
>JASLCW010000182.1 GCA_030151765.1 Marmoricola sp. | reverse complement strand
TGACCAGTTCGGCCTTGCTCGGCCGCTCGATGATGGCGTCCTCGAGGTCGTTGATCTCGTCGTCGAGTCCGGAGAGCACCGGGAAGAAGCTGTCCACGATCGCGTCGACGATCCGGTAGACGTAGTACTGCTCGGAGCGGTGGCTTGCCGCCGAGGTGAGCTGGGTCCGCAGTCGGTCGAGATCCTCGAAGGGATTGCGCCGCACCGTGATCACGAAGTCGCCGCTGATGTAGCAGTGGATCTCCTCGAGCGGGTGCGGGTTCTCCTCCTCGGGGTTGACGAAGACGCCACCGGTCAGCACCAGCAGAGCCTGGTTGTCGTAGGCGTCCAGCTTGGGCCGCTGTCCGAAGGCGATGGTGTCGTCGACGGCGAGTGGATGGAGGCCGACCATCGCCCCGAGCCGCCGTACGTCGTCGTCGGAGGGGGCGATCAGGTCCAGCCAGAAGAACTCGTGCCGGGCGCAGAGACCCCGCACTTCCGCTTCGTCGATGGCCGTCAGGATCTGCACGATGCGATGCTAACGGGCCGCCGCCCGGACGAGCGTCAGGTCGAGTCGTGTGCGGGTCAGCCGATGCGAATGCCGCGGAAGTCGGGCCCGCGGTCCATGACCCGGCCCGAGCCGCTGCGGATCTCGCTGCCCGCGGAGACGAAAGCGGCGCCGCGCGGCAGGCAGCTGACCGGGATCGACACGGTCGCGGTGTCGCCCGCGAAGGAACTCGAGGCACGAACACCCGGTGCGCACTGAGCCTTGCGCCAGCCGCCGTACGACGCCGTCGTCCGGGCCTTCGTCACCGTGACGACCATGCGGCCACCCGGCGGGATCGTGCCGCCGGAGTCGACCTGGAAGTTCACGGTGTACTTGGCAGACTCGGCGGAGGAGAGGACAAGGTCGCGCACCTTGAAGGTCACCTTGAGTCGGGTGGCGCTGGTCACTGTGACCGCCCGGATGTCGCCTGAGCTCTTCATCCGCGACGTGGTCGGCGAGTAGAAGGCCTGTTGGTCGCCCTTCGGGTCCGACTTGGTGACGGTGGTGGCCGCCGACGCGTGCGGTGCGACGGCCAGCATGAGCAGGGGTACGCCGGCGAGCGCGACGAGGAGCTTCTTCATCCGAGACGAACCAATCTGTGTCGGCCCGCGACGGGCCTGCAGGTTGTTGTGAGCCCCGAGGCTACACGTGTCGTCGCTCAGGCGGTCGCGGTCGTGAGGTGGGCCAGCTTGTCCTGGACCTGCTTGAGCGAGGGATTGGTCTGCGCGGTGCCGTCGGCGTACACGAGGGTCGGCACGGTCTGGTTGCCGTTGTTGACCGCCATCACGATCTCCGCGGCACTCGGGTCCTGCTCGATGTCGACCACGGCGTAGTCGATGCCGGCACGGTCCATCTGCCCCTTCAGGCGGTGGCAGTAGCCACACCACGGGGTCGAGTACATCGTCACCTGCGGGCTGAGTTGCTCGCTCATCGAACTGCGCTCCTCGCGTCGTTGATCGCCGTGTCATCCCCACGGCGTCGCTTTCAACACTACGTGGGCCCGGAAGCTTCCCCGTTGGTGCGGGTCGAGTGCGCAAAGTGGCGGTCGTAGCCGCCACTTGCGCACTCGACCCGGTTGCCGGGACCGCTACCGTGGCCAGATGCATGCACCGCGTGCCCTGGCGAGGTTCAACCGCCGCGTGACCAATCCGATCCAGCGCCGCTGGGCGGGAGTCATCCCGCTGCACGGGATCATCGAGCACACCGGCCGGAAGTCCGGCCGTGTCTATCGGACGCCGCTGCTGACCTTCCGGCGCGGCGACCGGGTCGCCTTCATCGTCGGCTACGGCCTGGTCTCGGACTGGATGCGCAATCTTCAGGCCGCCGGTGGCGGTGGCCTGGAGCACCGGCGCCGGCACTATCGGCTCTCGGAGATCGAGCTGGTTCGCAGCCCTGGCGGACTGGCGTACCTGCCGCTTCCCTTCCGTGCCCTGAGCAGGATCGTCGGCATCGAGGCGGTGCTGACCGCACGCATCACCGCGGACTGACGACGGCGCCGTACGCCGGGCCGGTCAGTGCGGGAGGATCGCGACTCCCTCGATCCGAACCATTCGCTTCGAGGTGGTGGTCAGCACCAGCTTGCCGGATCGCGGGGTGAAGGCGGGGAGGAGCAGGATCCGGTGGGGCCGGGTGCTCGTGGAGTGCAGGTTGACGGTGCCGATCACCTTCGAGCCGAGCCTCACCTGCACCTTGCCGCAGTTGCGGCAGGTGGTGGCGACGATGCCGATCCGGCCCGCGCGAACACCCGCTTTCGTCAGGGTGCGGTGCGCCGACTTCGCGGTCATCGCGCCGCCCTTCCTCGTCCAGCCCTTGGAGTGCGCCATCGCCCGGCTGCCCAGCGGAAGGGTCGTGCAGCGCTCCGTGGACCACGGCCCGACCGTGCCGGAGGCGTCAGTGGCGCGCACCCGGAAGCAGTCGGTGTAGCCGGCCTTGAGTGAGGAGGTCGTCTTCGTGGTGGCCGTGCTGAAGGTCTTGGTCGTCGGGCTTCCGAAGACGCCGTTCGTGCCGGCGCGACGGGTCGAGAGCTCGACCCCGGTCACCGCCGGGGCTCCGGCCGCGGCTGTGGCCTTCCAGGCCAGTGTGGCGGTCGTGCGGGGCTGAACAGGGTTTGTCGGCGCGGTCAGCGATGCCGTCGGCGGACTCGCAACCGTCCAGTCCCACTGGTCGTTGACCGGTGTGAAGATGGGCGGCTGCGGAAGGCAGCCGCCGGGCGGCGGCAGGGGGATGCACGGAAGTTGCGTCTCTCGGTTCCCCGTCACCGTCAGCGTGTGCCGTCCGATGCCGAGCGCGGACGTCGTCCAGGGGCTCGTGCTGCACTCGACCGCCACGGAATCGAGAACACAAGTCCGGCCGAGGACGGTGGGGTCGAAGGTGAAGGTCGCGGTCCTCGCGGTGATCACCGCGGGCGGGCCGGTGAGGATGACGCCGCCGGAGCCATTCGCCGCGGAGGCCGGCGAGGCGATCCCGACGACGGGTGCGACCAGCGCGATGGCGAACAGGACGGACAGGGCGAGCAGTCGGCGCATCGCGTGCTCCTTGGTCAGTGACGGAGTCCGAGGTCGCGCACGAGTGACGCGCGCTTTCCTCCGTCGCCGACGGTACGCCGAGTGCGGCCTCCGGGTGCCCTTTCCGGCGAATGCCCTGACCGCGGTGATGTCGGAGGTGGCGTCTACGCTCGGATCACACCGATCCGAGGCTAGGCGACAGGAGCAGCAGCGCGAGATGACCGATCCCGATGCCCTCCTGGAGGCGCTCGATCCGGAGCAGCGTGAGGTCGCGATCGCGCTGCGCGGTCCGGTGCGGGTGCTGGCCGGTGCCGGGACGGGCAAGACGCGGGCGATCACCCATCGCATCGCGTACGGCGTCGCGTCCGGTGTCTACGTCCCCACCGAGGTCCTCGCGGTCACCTTCACCACCCGTGCCGCCGGTGAACTGCGTGGCCGGCTGCGTTCGCTGGGCGCCCCCGGCGTCCAGGCACGCACCTTCCACTCCGCCGCCCTGCGGCAGGTCCGCTATTTCTGGCCCAAGGTCTACGGCGGTGCGCCGCCGGAGCTCACCGAGTCCAAGATCCCGCTGCTCGCCGGCGCCGCCCGCCGGGGCCGGGTGAGCCTCGACCAGACGACGCTGCGCGACCTGGCCAGCGAGGTCGAGTGGGCCAAGGTCAGCAATGTCCGGCCTGAGGACTACTCGCTGGTGGCGGCCCAACGGGGTCGTGAGGTGACCAACCTCGACCGGGCGACGGTGGCCCACCTGTACGCCGGCTACGAGGAAGTCAAGCGCGAGCAGGGGCGCATGGACATGGAGGACGTCCTCCTCTGTGCCTCCGCGCTGCTGTCCGAGGACGATCGCGTGGCGGCGCAGATCCGGCAGCAGTACAAGTGGTTCGTGGTCGACGAGTTCCAGGACGTCAGTCCGGCCCAGGCGACCCTGCTCGATCTGTGGCTCGGCGGACGCGACGAGATCTGCGTGGTCGGTGACCCGGCGCAGACGATCTACTCCTTCGCCGGCGCGCGCGCGTCGTACCTGCTCGACTTCGGCAAACAGCACCCCGGCACCACCAGCGTCGAACTGGTCCGCAACTACCGCTCCACCCCCCAGGTGGTCGTCACCGCCAACAGCCTGATGCGCGGCGCGTCCAACGGCGGCGTGCAATTGCGCGCCCAGGCCGCCGACGGCCCGGCGATCAACTGGCGTGAGTGCACCGACGAAGTGGCCGAGGCGGAGGCCGTCGCCGAGGACATCGTGCGCGTCCGCGATGCGGGTACGCCGCTGCGCGAGATCGCGGTGCTCTTCCGGATCAACGCCCAGTCCGAGGCCTTTGAGGAGGCGCTGTCCAGTCGCGGCGTCGCCTATGTCGTCCGCGGCGCGGCCCGCTTCTTCGAACGCCCCGAGGTGCGTCAGGCGACCGCGCTGCTGCGCGCCGACACCCGCGGCGAGTCCGATGCTCCGCTGGGGGAGCGGGTCCGCGCGGTGCTCGCCGGCATGGGCTGGAAGCCCGAGGCGCCGACCGGCCGCGGCCAGGCGCGCGACCGGTGGGAGTCGCTGACCGCCCTGGTCTCCCAGGCGGATGCCTTCGTGGAGGAGCACGAGTCCGAGTCCGAGGAGGATCGCGGTCTGCTCGCCTTCGTCACCGAACTCGACCGCCGCGCCCACGAGCAGCACGCCCCGGTCGCCGAGGGCGTCACCCTCGCCACGATGCACGCCGCCAAGGGCCTCGAATGGGACGCCGTCTACTGCTGCGGACTCCAGGAGGGTTCCCTCCCGATCACCTACGCCGACACCCCCGAGGCGATCGACGAGGAGCGTCGCCTCCTGTACGTCGGCGTCACCCGGGCCCGGCAGCGGCTCTGGCTGTCCTGGTCCTTGGCGCGCAATCCCGGCGGCCAGGCCCGCCGCCGACCCTCCCGCTTCCTCGACGGGCTCCGTCCGGCGTCCGCCACCGACGGGGGTGGCCGCGCCGCCAAGAGGAGCAGTCGCAAGGCGGCGGTGTGCAAGCAGTGCCGCCGGCCCCTGGCCACGGCCGCGGAGCGCAATCGCGGCTACTGCCAGGACTGTCCGGTGCCCTACGACGAGGCGCTCTTCGAGCAGTTGCGCACGTGGCGTCGTACCCGCGCCGAGTCCGAGAGCGTGCCCGCCTACGTGGTCTTCTCCGACGCCACCCTCGAGGCGCTCGCCGAGGTGCGGCCGACCGATCGTTCGGCGCTGTCCCGGATCAGCGGCATCGGGCCGGCCAAGCTGGAGAAGTACGCCGACGACGTCCTGGCGATTCTCGTCGACTGAGCCGACGGCCCGATCGCCACAAAACGGGCAATTCTGCCGCCCGCGAAAAGAATTCGAATAAATCATTTGCGGCCCCGCGGTCGGTCCGCGTACCGTGCTGTCTCGTTACCGATCGCGCGCATCAGGGACTTGCCAGGTCCCGCGCCCAAGAGCACGGATGGAGGTGCAGACCAATGAGCAACACGAACAACTGGTTCATTCAGTGCGACATCGCCGCGTACCGCCGTACCGCTGTGTCCGCTGCTGTGGTCATGCACGCCCGTGCCCGCGTTGAGGCGGCTACCGGCGCGCTTGCCATCGGCACCGATTTCACGGCCAAGCCGGCTACCGCCGCCTCGGGTCACCGCACCTGGAGTCCTCCGATCTGTTGAGTCATCGACACATCGGCAACCTCCAGGCCGCGGAACCCACCAAGGGATCCGCGGCCTTTGTCATTCCCGAAGCTGCACGCAGCACCCAGTCCATCCAACAGATGAGTCAGCGAACAGGTCACAACAGGAGGTAACGCAGATGAGTGTCAGCGTTCTCGAGCCCGAGCGGGCCGAGGAGGACGAGCAACTTCCCTGTCGGCGCGAGGACCCGGAACTGTTCTTTGCCGAGTCCCCGACCGATGTCGAGCTCGCCAAGGCGCTGTGCACCACCTGCCCGGTGGTCGCAGAGTGCCTGGCCGGCGCCCTGGAGCGGCGAGAGCCGTGGGGCGTCTGGGGAGGTCAGCTCTTCCTGGCCGGTGTCGTGATTCCGCGCAAGCGGCCCCGAGGCCGACCCCGCAAGCACCCCGTCGTCGCCGCATAGGGCGGCACGACCGATGAACCAACTTTCCGAAATGGAGAATCAGATGTTCTACGTGAACCAGGAACAGGCCCGCGTCTACCAACGCGAGCGATTGGAAGAGGCGCGCAGTCAGCGGCGCGGGCATCAGCTCGCTCGCGCCCGGCGCCTCTCCCGCCGGGCCGAACGAGCCGCCGCAGCGGCCCGTCTCGCCCTCGCCAGGGCTTTCTGAGTATGACTGCGCGAGCGTGGCTGCGCTCCGGAGGCGGCCCGACTTTCAGGCCGTGGCGGCGTCCGCTCCGCAACGCTGCCGCGCTGCCCGCCACGACGTGGGGTCAGTCGATGATGAATCGACTGACCCCACGTTTCTTTTGCCCGCTTACCAGTATTCGGAGTCGAGCTTGCCCTCCATCGAGCTCAGTTGTTCGCGGGAGCAGCGATCGCAGAAATACTTGAGCCGGCCCAGCTCGGTGGCCGAGGTCCAGGTCAGGGGTACGTCGTCGCCTTCGTACGTCGTACCGCAGAAATCACAGGTGATCATGCGCGGCTCTCCCCGTCGGCGAAGCCGGGCAAGGACTCGACCAGCAGTTGCCGGAAGGGCAGCGTCACCTCGAGCTGGCTGAGTACGCCGACGGCGCCGGTCCAGCTGCGGTGGATCAGCATGTACTCCGGCGGCAGGTTGAGCCGCAGCATCGTCGACTGGGCATCGCCGCGGGGATCGTTGAGGCGCCGGAACTGCCGCCGCATCCAGCGCCGAGAGAAGGTGAAGTCCTCCTCGCTGGCCGGCTCGATGAAGGGGCCGAAGTAGGAGCGCAACTGTTCGGGTTCGATCCGGATCTTCTCCCGGATGAAGCCCTCGGTGCGCAGGAAGTCGGCGAGTTCGTCGTAGTCGTCGTCGGCGGCGAGCCGGATCAGCGTGCCGAGCGTCCGGGGCAGCCCGCGCTCGGGCAGCCGGGCGACCGCGCCGAAGTCGAGGACACCGAGCCGGCCCGGGCTGCCGTCCGCATGGGGGAGGAGCCGGAAATTGCCGGGATGAGGATCGGCATGGACGAGTCCGGTCCGCGCCGGGCTGCCGAAGAGGAAGCGGCTGTAGAGATCCGCATAGTGGGTGCGCGCCTCGATGTCGTCGGAGTCGATCAGCCGGGCGAGTGAGCCCTCGCTGTCGATCCACTCCGTGACCAGCACGGTGCTTCCGCCGGCGACGACATCGGGTACGACGATCTCGGGGTCGTCGCGATAGGCCTTCGCGAAGACCCGCTGAGCCTGCGCTTCGAGGTCGTAGTCGAGCTCCTCGGTGGCGCGATCCTGGAGTTCGGTGATCAGCGCCTTCACATCGATCCCGGGCACCAGCGGCCCTAGGGTGCGGGCTACCCGGGCGAGCTGTTTCAGATCGCTGCGGAGGGCCTCGCCCGCGCCCGGGTACTGCACCTTGACGGCCACCTCGCGGCCGTCGTGCCAGCGGGCGCGATGCACCTGCCCGATCGATGCCGCCGCGGCCGGGACCGGGTCGAGCTCGACCAGGTGGGTGGCCCAGTTCTCGCCCAGCTCGGCGGCGAGCCGCTCGCGGACGGTGATCGTGGGCATCGGCGGCGCCGAGTCCTGCAACCGGGTCAGCTGATCGCGGTACGGCGCCGCCACCTCGTCGGGCAGCGCCGCTTCGAAGATCGACATGGCCTGGCCGAACTTCATCGCGCCGCCCTTGAGCTCGCCGAGTGTCCGGAAGAGCTGCTCGGCGGTGCGCTGCTGGATCTCGGTCATCACCGTGTCGGCCGAGGCCCCGCCCAGGCGGCGGCCGAGCCCGACGGCGCTGCGGCCGGCGTACCCGAGGGGGAGCGCGGCCAGCTTGGCCGTGCGCGTGACCGCCTTCCGCGGAAGATCGGTGCGCCGCCCCTCAGTCATGTCTCAATTGTGCCGGACCAGGAACAGGCGCACTCGGGGTGGCGGTGCCAGGTGGTGCACTCCAGGCCGGATTCGCCGAGGGAGAGGGTCGACGACTGGGTGACCGGGGTCCGGCCGTCGAGGTGTGCGGTCAGGTCGTGCAGTGCCCAGCTCACGGCGAGGTGCCAGGTCGGCGCCGGGGCCAGGTCGCCGTAGCCGTCCTCGCGTGGCGTGTGCACATAGCGATGCAGGACGGCGTAGTGCTCCGGCTCGATGTCGATGAGGTGGCAGTCGATGCAGCGCAGGCACGCGGTGCGGCCGGGCACCACCAACGGACCGACCACGATGCGTCCGTCGACGATCCGCGCCACGATGTGACTCCTGCCCTCGCGCAGCCACGGGTCCAGCAGCGCCCGGTCCGGCTCGCCGGCGGCGAACAGGAGTCCGGGAACCTTCGGCCTGGCGGCCCGCTCGACGCGTACGCCGAGGCCCGCCAGCAGCGCGGTCAGCTCGGCATCCGGCCGACTCGGTACGACGACCCGGAGCACGCGTCGCGGCCGGGCCAGCAGTCCGGCGCGGTCGAGTGTGCGACTCAGCTCGCTGCCGTGGTCCGCCTCCGCCGTACCCAGGCGGATCCCCTCGAGTTCGTCGCGCACCGCCGGCCGGTCCGGAAACACCACCCGCCGCCCCCGGTCGATGCCCACCTGCCAGGCTCCCCGTCCGCGCCGGACGATGCGGGTGCCGGGGGCGAGGACGGGCTGGATCCGGCTGCGGTGGACGGGCATCCCCCGACGTTAGAGAACTTGCGCTCCGCGCCGCCGACGTTATCCACAGGCCGCCACCCCGGCTGAGGCGCCAGGACTGACCGTGTCCGGGGTGGAGGCTTCATGCGGGGTCACTGCTCGTGACCCCGAGGGTCCGCAAACCGAGCCGTAGCTCCCCGAAACGGCAGACAGCGGCACCGCCCCGAGGGGCGGCACCGCTGTCGACGCTGTGGGCCCGGATCAGGCCTTGCCGAGGATCCGGTTGAGGTTCGTGCCACAGACGGGGCAGACGGCCTTGGCCATCCGGGTGCCCTTGTCGTTGACCTTGACCTCGCCGTCGGCCTGACGCTTCTCCTTGCACTTGACGCAGTAGAACTCGCCGCTCCAGGTCTCCGCCATGACGGCCTCCTTCGTTGTTGCTTGGTCGTCGCGGCGGGGATCGGTTGGTGTCCCGCCGGGGTCCATGGGTCTGGACCGTCTTCGACACTAGTCCACCGCAGGCGTGGAGTCGCGTAGGGGAGGGCACTTTCGAGGGCGTGTCCGCCGCCTGATATTAGGCGCGAAATGGCCGAAATCGGGCCCGGTAGCCTCGGCTCCATGGCTGACCGCGACCCCGAACTCACTCATCTGCGCCTCGAGCGACCGGCGGAAGGGGTCGTCGTACTGACTCTCGACGACCCGGATCGGCGCAATGTCATGTCCGACGAGATGACCGCGTCGTGGGTGCGGGCCATCGACGCGGTCGCTGCCGACCGGGACGCGCGGGTCCTGGTCGTGACCGGTGCCGGCAGCGCCTTCACCAGCGGCGGCAACACGTCCTGGATCGCCTCGGAACCCGATGCCAGCGTCGACCACCTGCGCAACCGGATGCTCGGCTTCTATCGCGACTGGCTCAGCATCCGGCGACTGGAGATCCCCACGATCGCCGCGATCAACGGGCCCGCGGTGGGAGCGGGACTGTGCGTGGCGCTCGCCTGCGACATCCGGTACGGCGCCGCCAGCGCCCGGATGAGCGTCCCCTTCGTGAAGCTCGGGATGCATCCGGGCATGGCCGCCACCCACCTGCTTCCCGACGTGATCGGCCCGGCCGCCGCCCGGGAACTGCTCCTCACCGGTCGCATGGTCGACTCCGACGAGGCGCTGCGCCTGGGACTGGTCTCGCAGGTCTTCGCCGACGATGTCTTCATCACCGAGGTGGCGGCGATCGCCGCCGGGATCGCGGCCACCGCGCCGATCCCGAGTCGCTACACGAAGGTGGCCCTGCGCGAGGGCCACGCAGGCTTCGAGGCGGCGCTCCAGTGGGAGGCCTTCGCCCAGCCGGTCACGCTGGCCACCGCGGACCTGCAGGAAGGCATCGCCGCCGCGCGGGAGAAGCGGCCCGCGGTCTTCCGGGGGAAGTGACCGGGGAAAGTACGAGGCCCTCGACGCTCCCAACACTGCGTTTGCCTTCCCCTTGCGAACGCGGCGTCGAGGTTGTCGAGGGCCTCAATGACGCTCAACCTAGGGGAGTGCGGGAGCGCCGGTCAACCGGATCCGTGAACGGCTTCTCCACTCCCTGTGGATAACGTTGTGGATGTTGTGTGGAGAGAGGGAGATGTGCTGTGGATCACAGTGGATCGGAGCGTGTTCCGGACCCCGTATTGGGGCCCGTGGCGGCCCTGCGCAGGATCGCCTTCCTCCTCGAGCGGTCCCGTGCCGAGACCTACAAGGTCAAGGCCTTCCGGAGCGCGGCGGCGACGATCCTGCCGATCGACCCCGGGGAGCTCGCCGACCGGGTCGCAGCTGGCAGCCTCCGCGACCTGCCCGGGATCGGCGCGTCGACGGCCGAGGTGATCGAGGCCGCCTGCCGCGGTGAGGTCCCCGAGCGGCTGGCCACGCTGGAGAGGGAGACCGGCGGCCCTCTCGTCGACGGCGGTACGACGATCCGTACGGCGCTGCGTGGCGACCTGCACTCGCACAGCGATTGGTCGGACGGCGGTTCGCCGATCGAGGAGATGGCCTTCACCGCGATGGAGCTGGGTCACGACTACCTCGTGCTCACCGACCACTCGCCGCGGCTGACCGTGGCCCACGGGCTCTCCGCCGAACGGCTGGCCCGGCAGCTCGAGGTCGTCGACGCGGTCAACGAGCACCTCGGAGGAGGCTTCCGGCTGCTGCGCGGCATCGAGGTCGACATCCTGGACGACGGCTCGCTGGACCAGACGGAGAAGATGCTGGCCCAGCTCGACGTACGCGTCGCCTCGGTGCACTCCAAGCTGAAGATGGACCGGGCCGCGATGACGCGGCGGATGGTGGCCGCCGTACACAATCCTTATGCCAATGTGCTCGGGCACTGCACCGGTCGGCTGGTGACCGGCAATCGAGGCAAGCGTGGCGAGTCCGACTTCGACGCCCGCGCGGTCTTCGAGGCCTGCGCCGAGACCGGCACCGCGGTGGAGATCAATGCCCGCCCCGAGCGGCGCGATCCGCCCACCAAGCTGCTCCAGATGGCCATCGACATCGGGTGCCTCTTCTCGATCGACTCCGACGCCCATGCCCCGGGCCAGCTCGACTTCCAGATCCACGGCTGCGCGCGGGCCGAGGAGCTCGGCCTCGACCCCGACCGGATCGTCAACACCTGGCCGCTGGAGCGGCTGCTCGCCTGGGCCCGGCCGGCCTGACGGGATAGTCCACGACGAAATCGGGCCTTCCGGGCCGGTTTTACCCCGGAAACGTCGTGGACTATCCCTCCAAGGCGGATGTGTCGGCATCGCCGGATAGCGTCTGGCTCATGACTGCAGCCCGGCCCGAGGTGGAGGTACGCCGCTCCCGGCGCCGTACCCGCACGATCTCCGCCTACCGGAGCGAGGGCAAGGTGATCGTGCTGATCCCGGACCGGCTCACCCGCGCCGAGGAGGCCGAGTGGGTGGACAAGATGGTCGCCCAGCTGGAGCGCTCCGAGCGCCGTACCAAACGGGGATCCACCGATGCCGCCCTGATGCGTCGGGCGGAACGGCTGACGGCGGCCTATCTCGACGACTCGGTGCGACCGACCTCGGTGCGCTGGGTGGCCAACATGACCAGCCGCTGGGCCTCCTGCACCTCCTCGACGGGCGCGATCCGGATGTCGGAGCGGCTGCAGGGGATGCCCGACTGGGTCGTCGACTACGTGCTGCTGCACGAGCTGGCGCACCTGATCGAGGCCAACCACAGCCCGCGCTTCTGGGCCTGGGTCGAGCGCTATCCCAAGGCCGAACGGGCCAAGGGCTATCTCGAGGGCGTCGCCGCGACCGCGGGCCTCGAGCTCGCCGACGACCTCAGCGAATAGCGCCGAGGCGCTCCCGGGACAGCCGGATCAGGTCGAGCATGTCCTGCTCGTCCGTGGGTACGTCGTCGACCGGGAACCAGCGGATGTCGAGGGACTCGTCGCTGACCACCGGGTCGGTCCCCGCCGGTACGACGGCGAGGTGCCGGACGTCGTGGTGCCAGATGATGCCGCGAGGGACATCGTCGACCCGGCAGAAGTCGACCGAGTGCTTCGACAGGTGCACCGGCACCGGATCGACGACCAGGCCGGGGATGCCGGACTCCTCGGTCGCCTCACGCAGGGCCGCATCGGCCAGCGAGGCATCGCCCTCCTCGAGGTGACCGCCGAAGGCGAACCAGCACTCGGCCTTGCGGTGCAGGTTGAGCAGCACCTGGGTGCCGTCGCTGCTCAGCACCAGCGTGCCGGCGGTCAGGTGTGCGGGGGCGCAGGCCTTCGTGCAGGCATCGGCGTGGCCCGCAAGGTGCTCGACGTACTCGTCGCGAAGACGGGTCTGCCCGGCATCGGGCGGCGTCCAGTCGCGGAGCGCCTCGAGCGCCGCGGCGTGCAGTGTCACTCGCCGGACTCGGCGCCGCCGGGTTCGCCGGGACCGCCCTCGAGCAGCTTGTTGAGCTCCGCGTCGAACTCGGCCTCGCTCAGCTCGTTGGGCACGCTGAGGTCTTCGCGGAAGCCCAGCGGGTCGTCGAGATCCGCGGCCGTCGGAAGCAGGTCGGGGTGTGCCCAGACCGCGTCGCGTCCCTCGGCACCGTGGCGGTCCCGGAGCGAGCCCCAGAGCGTCGCCGCGTCACGCAGCCGGCGCGGGCGCAGCTCCAGGCCGACCAGCGCGCCGAAGGTCTGCTCGGCGGGGCCGCCCGAGGCGCGCCGGCGGCGGACCAGCTCGTGCAGCTTGGTGGCGACCGGCATGTTGGTGACGGTGGCCTGGCCGACGACCTCGTCAACCCAGCCCTCGACGAGCGCGAGCGTCGTCTCGAGCCGGACGAGGGCCGCCTCCTGTGCGGGGGTGTGCTTCGGCTCGAAGAGACCGCTCGACATCGCCTCCTGGAGCGCCTGCGGGTCGGTCGGGTCGAGGCCCTCGACGGCATCGCCGATGCCGGAGATGTCGATGGTGACGCCGCGGCCGAAGTCCTCGACCGAGGAGATCAGGTGCTGGCGCAGCCAGGGCACGTGGGCGAAGAGGCGCTGGTGCGCCGCCTCACGCAGCGCGAAGTAGAGGAGGACGTCGTGATCGGCCACGTCGAGGCCGTCGGACCACTGCTCGATGTTGTGCGGCACCAGCGCGGCGACACCGGCCGGTCCGAGGGGGAGTCCGATGTCGGAACCGGTGAGCACCTCGGTCGACAGCTCACCGAGTGCCTGCCCGACCTGGCTGCCGAACATGGCGCCACCGGCCTTGCCGAGCATCCCGAGCAGTGGGCCCGCCATCGTCCGCGCCTCCTCGGGGAGGGCCTGGGACATGGCCCCGACGACGTGCTCGGCGACCGGCTCGACGAGGCGGCGCCAGACGTCCGTGGTCTGCTCGATCCACTCCGCCCGGCTCCAGGCGGCCGAACGCGTGACACCGGAGGGCAGCACCGTGACGGCGTCGAGCCAGTGGTCGGCGAGCCGGAAGGCATCGGCGACCCGGCCCTGCACGCCCTGATCGGCGCTCGGATCGGGCTGCTGCGCCGCCGTACGACGCGCGATGTCGGTCGCCAGGGTCCAGTTCACCGGCCCGTCGTAGGGGACCATCATCGCCTGGAACTGGCCCATGATCGCTGCGAGGTCGACGCCCGACAGGTCGAAATTGGACCCCGCGAGGCCGCCGGCACCGAAGAGCTGCTCGAAGGGGGTGCCCTTGAAGGGATTGGTGCCCTCGGGTTCCGGGGTGTTGCCCGGCTCGCCGGTGTTGTCGTCCATGCGATCAACCGTACCGGCCGGATCGAAGCCGTCCCAGACCGGAGAAAGGCCGCCTGCGGGCGTGGCTGCGCGGCGGGCTGGGCCGGGCAGGGCACCATGGGGACATGGCGATCCTGCTGTGGCTGCTGCCGCCCGTCCTGGTGACCGGTGCGGCCATGGTCTGGGCGGCCTGGGCGGGTCGGAGCCGGCCGGCGCTGAACGAGCGCAGCGAGGCGGCACAGGCGCGGGCGCAGCAGCGCTTCGCCGACGCGATCGCGCGACCCCTTCCGGAGGCGTCGTCGACCGGTCGTACCGGCGGGCGGAGCACGGGTGTCGCCTTCCGGCGTACCGGCCGTCGGAACCTCCCGACCCGTTGATGGGCCGGGGTGAGAGGGTCATCTCGTGACTCGTAGCCGGACCGTAGCCGCAGGTATCGCCCTGATGGCGCTGCTGGGGATCGTGATCGCGGGCGCCCGGGTCGACGTGCCCTTCACCCTCTTCCAGCCGGGGCCCACCATCAACGTGCTCGGCAAGCTCGACGGCAAGCAGATCCTCGAGGTCAGCGGACACCCGACGTACCGTGACGACGGCCAGCTGCGGATGGTCACGATCATCCTGACCCAGCCCGCCGAGAAGGTGTCCCTCTGGTCCGCGCTCTACACCTGGCTCAACCCGGACGACGCCATCTATCCGTACGACGCGATCTATCAGAACAACGAGACGAACGCGCAGAACAAGTCGCAGGACGCGCAGATGATGGCCTCCTCGCAGGACGACGCGGTGGCCGCGGCGCTGACGCTGGCGAAGATCAAGTACGGCATGGTGCCCGTCGTCGCCAATGTCGAGAAGGGCTCGCCGGCCTCCGGCAAGCTCAAGACGGGCGACGAGATCCTGGCGGTCGACGGCGTCGCCACCCCGACGCTGCAGAAGGTCATCAAGCGGGTCCGGTCGCTGGGGCCGGGCGCCCTGGTGCACGTGACCGTACGACGCGGCAAGGCGACCGACGACGTCGCGATGCGCACCCGTGCCGCCGGTACGACGCCCGCACTGCGCAAGCAGGGCCGTGTCGGGGTCGGTCTGGGCGCCTCGTACTCCTTCCCCTTCTCGGTGAAGGTGCGACTCTCGGACTCCATCGGCGGACCCTCGGCCGGCATGATGTTCGCGCTGTCGATCTACGACCTGCTCACCCCCGGATCGCTGACCGACGGCAAGGTGATCGCCGGCACCGGCACCATCACCCCCGACGGCACCGTCGGCACGATCGGCGGCATCGCGCAGAAGATCGCCGGAGCCCAGGCCGACGGGGCACATCTCTTCCTGGTCCCCGCGGGCAACTGCGACGAAGCGGTGCACGCTCACCACGACCCTGCGAAGATGCGTCTGGTCAAGGTCAGCACGTTGACGGGCGCGCTCGACGCGATCCGGACGTGGACCGCAGATCCGCAGGCGAGTCTCCCGGAGTGTCCCCGATGACGGAGTTTTCCCGATGAACATGAGCGATCGGCTCCAGTCCGTCGTACGCGAACTCGAGGGGCACGCCGCCGAGGGCGGGTGGGATCGCCCGGCGATGCTCTTCGCGTTGGTGTCGAGCGCCGACCTGATCGCCCGCGAGCCCGGGCTGGCCGGCGTGATCGACGACCCCGACGGCCTCACGCCGATCGAGCAGGAGGCGGTCGAGGCCGAGCACCTCGAGGTCTTCCTGGAGAGCATCGCGTGGCCGGAGGAGGTGACCGGTGCGGCCGCCGTCGTCGAGCGCGTCGTCCTGCCGCAGGAGGCGGAGGCCGAGGTACCGGCGGACCCGGCCGCTGCCGCCGCCTACGCGGCCGGTCACCCCGACCGGCAGGAGGTGCGGATCGTCGCAGCAGCGCTGCGCTCGGGTGAGGTCTGGTGCGCGATGCGTTTCCGCGCCTACGACGAGGACGACAAGGTGCTCACCGGCCCGGACCTCGTTCCCGGCCTGGTGACGCTGCTCCGGCAGACGCTCGCCCCCGACACCGACACCGACGCCGATGCTGGTGAGGCCCCATGAGTGAGACCTACGACGACTTCGACGACTTCGGGCCGCCGGCTCGTCGCCGTTCCCGGCTGCTGATCGCCTTCCTCGTCGTCGTGGTGGCGGTGGTGGTGATCTCGATCTTCACCTCGCTGTGGACCGAGAAGCTCTGGTTCCAGTCGCTGGGACGCACCAGCGTCTTCGCCACGCTGCTCGGCACGAAGGCCGGTCTCTTCGCCGGCTTCGGCCTCTTCATGGGCCTGATGGTCGCGGTGAACATCGTGGCGGCGTACCGGCTGCGCCCGCTGATCGTTCCGCGGAGCCTCGACGAGGAGGGGCTCGAGCGCTATCGCGACCTGATCAGCCCGTCCCGCCGGGTGCTCGTCGGCTCGGTCAGCATCGTCATCGGGCTCTTCGCCGGCGGGTCCGCGGTCGGTCAGTGGCGCAATTACCTGATGTGGGCCAATGCGCAGCCCTTCCACAAGACCGATCCGTGGTTCCACAAGGACATCGGCTTCTACGTCTTCTCGCTGCCGTGGTGGCACTTCGTCGTCAACTTCGTGCTGACCTCGATCGTGGTCGCGCTGCTCGCCTCGCTGGTGACGCACTACCTGTACGGCGGTGTCCGGCTGCAGGTGTCGGGGGAGCGGTTCAGCGTCGCGGCGCAACGTCACGTCTGCCTGCTGCTCGGCCTGCTGCTGCTCTCCAAGGCGGCGACCTACTACCTCGGCCGCTTCGACCTCACCACGCGCGACGGCTCGCGCTTCACCGGCATGAGCTATTCGCGCTGGCACGCCTCGTTGCCGGCACAGGACGCCCTGCTGGCGATCGCGATCATCTGCGCGCTGATCTTCTTCGTGAACATGTGGCGGCCCTCGTGGCTGCTCCCCGGTGTCAGCATCGGCCTCTTCATCCTCACCTCGATCCTGCTCGGCGTGATCTGGCCGGCCATCGTCCAGAGCTTCCAGGTCAAGCCCAACGAGGTCGACAAGGAGTCGTCGTACATCGCGGCGAACATCAAGGCGACGAGGGCGGCGTACGGCGTGGCCGACACGACGGTCACCGAGTACCCCGCGGCCGCGAAGGTCTCGCGACAGATCACGACGGCGGACACGAGTGCCCTGTCCAGTCTCTGGTTGATGGACCCCGCGCTGATCTCGCCGACCTTCCAGCAGAAGCAGCAGGTGCGCGGCTATTACGCCGTGCCGCCACTGCTGGCCGTGGACCGCTATCCGGTGCAGGGCGACGAGCGGGGCCTGGTGGTCGCCGCGCGCGAGCTGAGCCTCGCCGGGCTGCCGCAGGAGAAGAAGAAGTGGTCCAACGAGCACACCGTCTACACCCACGGCTACGGCATGATCGCGGCCTACGGCAACGAGGCGACCAACGATCCGACGACCGGAGGTGAGCCGGTCTGGGCGGAGAGCGACATCCCGCCCAAGGGGGTGCTGGGCGACTACGAGCCGCGCATCTACTACGGGCAGAACAGCCCGGAGTACTCGATCGTCGGGCATGCCGCGAACCAGCCGAATGTCGAGGTCGACTTCCCGGCGGTGAACGGCGATGCCGGCGAATCGGTTACCACCATGTACGACGGACCTGGCGTGCCGATCGGCTCCGTCTTCCACAAGCTGCTCTACGCCATGAAGTTCGGCGACTCCAACATCCTGTTGTCCTCGCGGGTCAACGACGATTCGAAGATCCTCTACGACCGCTCCCCGGCCCGGCGGGTCGCGAAGGTGGCACCCTGGCTGACCCTCGACTCGGATCCGTATCCGACGGTCGCCGATGTCGGCGGCAGCCGCCGGATCCTGTGGGTCATCGACGGCTACACCACCTCGGACCGGTACGCCGACTCCGAGAAGCGATCGCTGACCTCGATGCTCTCCGACTCGACCGGATCGCAGTCCAGCTTCAACGCCGTCCCCGGTGACGACCTGAACTACATCCGCAACTCGGTGAAGGCCACCGTCGACGCCTACACGGGCGAGGTGACGCTCTACGAGTGGGACACCACCGACCCGATTCTGAAGACGATGGAGAAGGCCTTCCCGGGCGAGATCACCCCGCGCGCCGACATCCCCGCCGATCTGCTCCCGCACCTGCGCTATCCCGACGACCTCTTCAAGGTGCAGCGCAGCATCCTGGCCGACTACCACGTTCAGAACCCGACCGACTTCTTCAACGACAACGACGCCTGGGATGTCCCCAACAACCCGACGCAGCCCGCGCGGACCCAGCCGCCGTACCGGCTGGTCGTGCCGCCGACCCCGGGGGCGGAGCCGGTCTACTCGCTGACCACGCAGTACACGCCCTACGGCCGGCCGAACCTGGCCGCCTATCTCTCGGTCGCCTCGGACCCGACGAAGGACTCCTACGGGAAGTTGAGCATCCTGAGGCTGCCCGACGACTCGCAGTTCCCCGGTCCCGACCAGATCGCCGGCAAGTTCAAGGGCTCCGCGGACGCGAACGGCCGGCTGACCGCCCAGCGGGTCGGTGAGAACAAGGTGTTGTACGGCAATCTGCTGGCGCTGCCGATCGGCAAGGGAGTGCTGTACGCCGAGCCCGTCTACACCCTGAAGCAGGCCAACGGGACCTACCCGGCACTGACGCTGATGATGGTCTCGGACGGCACCCGGATCGGTGTCGGGAGCGACCTCGACAGGGCCCTCGCGGATCTCTTCGGAAGCGACAAGGACGACTCGACCTCGCCGCCCCGGGGAACCTCCAAGCCGTCCGGCTCGTTGTCGTCTTCGTCCATCCGGCTGCTGGCGCAGGCGCAGACGCAGTTCAATCTCGCCGATCGCGCCCTGCAGAAGGGCGATCTGGCAGGTTACGGCCGTCACGTCGACAAGGCCCGGAGCCTGGTCGCGCAGGCGCTGAAGGACGCGAAGAAGGCCGGTGGCACGAGCACCGGGAAGACCTCGAGCACGAAGGGGAGTGGGCAGTGAGTGATGCGCCCTCCCACAAGATCGACTGGCTCAGGACCCTCGCGGGGGCCCTGGCTGCGGTCGCCTCGGCGGTCCTGCTCTCCACGCTGGGAGCGGCAGGCACGCTGATCGGAGCGGCTCTGGGCAGTGTCGTCATCAGCATCGCCACGAGCATCTTCAGCTCGGGTCTGGCCCGGGGCCGGCGCCGGGTGGCCGACGTACAGGACGCGGCGCTGCGGCAGATGGGTGTCGCCCAGGCGGAGATCCGGCGGGCGAACCGGCGTACCGACGAGACCGAGGCACATCTCGACCGTGCCGACGACGTACTCGCGCAGGCGAAGCAGGACCTCGCCGCCGAGACCCCGGTCACCCTTCGCGAACGCCTCGCCGAGGTGTCCTGGCCGCGAGTCGGCGCTTATGCGGCCGGGCTCTTCGCGGTGGTGGTCGTGGCCATCACCGGCTTCGAGCTGATCTCCGGCGAGCCGGTGTCGAGCCTGACCGGTGGCAGCAGTGGCGGCGGCACGTCGATCAGCAATCTCGGCGGTGGCGGCGGTTCGGGCAGGTCCACGCCGAGCCCGAATCCGAGCGCGAGCCCGACGTCGACGCCGACCGTCACCGCCTCCCCGACGGCTCAGCCGACGGCCGCGGCGACCCCGACGGAGACTCCCAGCCCCACGGACAACCCGACGCCCACCGACGTACCGACGGAGACCGCGTCACCGTCGGCAACGGACACCCCGACAGCCGCCAACACTCCGTAGCCCGAAGCGGCGTCAACTGCGAGCGCGGCAGCGGGGCGGAGCGGGAGCCGCCACGGCGGGCGGGCCGACGGCGCTCCGGAGCGCAGCGCCGCTCGCGCCATCCAACTCAGAGCTTGCGGCCGGCGGCCGCGAAGTAGCGGACGAACATGGCGTCGTAGCCGGCGATGTCCGAGCGGACCAGGGCGACCGAGCCGGTGCGCTGCTGGACGCGCATGACCCACGGACGGTTGAAGTCGACGCGTACGGCCATGGTGCCGCCCGAGTTGCTGGCCAGGACCAGCGCTGCGGGCAGCTGGTACTTCTTCCAGTTCGGCTGTCGGCGGGCCCACGACTTGTGGTTCTTCTTGGTGCCGAGGAGCTTGGCGAGCTTGCGATCCAGCGAGGTCGCCTTCTTGTTGCCGGTGAGGATCTGGACGTTCACGCCGCGAGCACGGGCCTTCACGATCGCGGCGTAGACGCCGTGGCCGGTCAGGCCGCGGGTGGCCAGGTGGAGGGAGGCGCCGGTCGGTGCCTTGTTGATGACGGCCCGGACCAGGCTCATCGTCGCGCCGGGCTTGCCGGCGCTGGTGGCGACCGAGCCGCCGGCGAAGCTGCCGACCCGTCCCGCGACGGTGCCGAGATCGACCATCACCAGACGGTGGTCGGAGTTGAGCGGCATGGTGACGAGATTGGTCACGGGCAGCAGCGAGTCGGCCTTGTAGAGGTACACGTGGTCGATCACGGCGCCGCTGTCGTGGGTCGCCGGTGCCGATCCCCAGAGATCGAAGACATTGACCAGCCCGAGGGCGGCGATCTCGGCGCGCGGGTAGGCGCGGGACTTGTAGTTGACGTTGAAGTCGCCGGCCATGACCACCGGGCCGCGCGCTGAGAGGGTCTTGGCCAGGGCCGCGAGCCGCTGGTACGACGGCAGCGTGACGCCCTGCGTGAACTTGGTGATCGGTGCGACGTGGGCGGCGACGACCGACAGGGTGCGGCCGTCGG
This sequence comes from Marmoricola sp., assembly GCA_030151765.1. Lineage (GTDB taxonomy): Bacteria > Actinomycetota > Actinomycetes > Propionibacteriales > Nocardioidaceae > Marmoricola. The sequence continues at coordinate 1,423 of JASLCW010000182.1, read as the reverse complement.
TGTTGTTGCGCACGGTCACCCAGTTGGCATAGCGGATGCCCCACTCGACCTTCTGCTTCGCGGTCTTGCCGCGCATGTTGCTGACCATGTAGGTGCCCGAGGCGAGGCGGGTCCAGCGGGTGGTGTCCCAGACCACGGCGGTGGCACCGGTGTAGGTGCCCGGGGTGCGCTGCACGGCGTAGCCGGAGCGGGTGATCATCTCGTCGGAGCGCCCGGAGACCTCGTTGAAGGTGACGAAGTCCGGGGTCTGCGCGAAGACCTTGTTGATGTCCGCGGTCGACCGGCCGACGTCCATGCCCGACTTGACGTTCGCCTGCACCAGGCGGATGCCGGTGTTGGGTTCGATGCGGGCGGCCGCGGTGACCGCGCGGCCCGTCCGGGCGTGGGTCTCGCCGCCGGACGTCACGACCAGCATCGTCACGAGCACTGCCAGCGCGCACATCGTCGCTGCGAGGATGCGCACTCCTCGTACCGAACTCAGCTTGCGCATGGGACCTCCTGTACTCGCGACGCCGCCCGGTCGTTCACGGGATCCCTGCGTCGAATCATCATGTGCATCAAGAATCACACCAGCAACATCGGCAACAGGCAATACGAATGAAACAACTACAAACCTGTAATTCGCAGGCTCCCGGAAAGCAGCGGACCCGGGTCACCGTCGTACGACGATGCCCGGGTCCCGCTGCTTTCCGGCGGCTTCAGCTCAGTTCGGCCTCGAGCGAGCTGAAGGGGTAGTCCTTCGGGCCGAGGAAGTCGGAGCGAGCCGCCATCCGGGCCTTCGGGTCCGCCGAGTTGACGTAGTTGTTGAGCGTGCGCGGTGCCTGTGCGTAGATCAGGTCGACCCAATTGGCGTACTTCTGCGTCCACGCCGGGTGGTTCTTGATGATGATGTCCTGCTCGTCGGAGTGCCAGCCGAGCTGGGTCCAGTTCTCACTGCTCGACAGGACGACATTGCCGTCGGTCTGGCCGAAGACATTGCCCTGGACGGACAGGCCCTTGATGTGGACGTAGCGGTCCTTGAACTTGTCCGCCGTCGCGCCGACGATGTACACCATCTGCTTGGCCTGGAGGCCGCGCAGGATGTTGCGGATCTTCAGCGGCATCATCATGAAGACGATCTTGACGTTGCAGCCCTGGCGGGCGAGCTGGCGCACCTTCAGGGCGATGCGGACGCCGCGCTGGTCGCCCCACACGGCGTTCGCGATGCGGAGCTTGGTCTTGCCGTCGTCGGTGTTGGTGGCGCCATTGCACTTGACCGCGTTGAGCACCTTCAGTGCCGGGTCGAGCTGCTTGTGGTGGGGCGCGAACATCGATGTGTAGTCACCGGTCGTGAAGCGGTACGCCGGGACCGGGCGGTCCTTGCGGGCCTGCGCCCACATCTTGATCCAGCCGTCGTAGAGCTCCTGGTTGTTCGTGATGGTCA